>JABWAM010000071.1 GCA_013360985.1 Verrucomicrobiia bacterium
GGGGAGTCTGGAATCTCGACACGCTCCACCCCTCCGATCCTCGATGGATGATGATGAAAGGATCTCTCTGAAAATGGAGCTTATCCGTGGATTTGGGTCTCCTCTTCCCCCATGATTCTGGTCGTCGGCCCAAGTCCCGCGTTTCAGCAGAGGATGATCTTCGACGTGATCGCGCGCGATACGGTGAATCGCGCGCGCGAGGTGGAAACCCTGCCGTCGGGCAAGCCGATCAATTGCGCGCGCGCCCTCCGTCGCCTCGGCGCGTCGGCGCGCGTCGTCCTCTTTCTCGGCGGCGCCACCGGCGAATGGATTCGGCGCGGACTCGAGACGGAGGGGATTCCCTTTCGCGGGGTGGCGTGCGCCGCCGAGAATCGCATCGCATGCACGCTGTTTGAATCCGCGTGCGGACGGACGACGGAGTTGGTGGAGAACGCGCGCGCGGTCGGCGCCGCGGAGGCGGAGGCCTTTCTTGCCGCGGCGCGAGAAGAACTCGGCGGCGCGAGCGCCTTGCTTCTCAGCGGCTCGCTGCCCGAAGGATTTCCTCCTTCGATCTATCGGGAGTTGACGGCGGAAGGCGCGCGGCGCGGTCTTCCCGTGGTTGTGGACGCCCAGGGCGCGGCGCTCCTCGCCGCCGTCGAGGCGCGCCCCACGGTCGTCAAGCCGAACCGCGCGGAGTTGGCGGCCGCCTTGGGAAGGCCTCTTGCGTCTCCCTTGGATCGCGAGGCGGCAATGGGCGAGATCCTTCGACGGGGAGCGGCGAATGTCGTTGTCAGCGATGGCGCGCGCGAGGTGGCGCTGCTCCAAGAGAGCCGGAGCATGATCTTCCATCCTCCGGCGATCCAGGCGAACAACGCCATTGGGAGCGGTGATGTTCTCGCCGCAGCCATCCTTCAGGCCTTGGCGGAAGGACGGACGATGGAGGAGGGGGTGCGTTGGGGGATCGCCTGCGCCGCGGCGAACGCCGCGGGACCGGGCTACGCGCGCTTCGATCCGACGCGTGCGCGAAGTCTTCTGAGGCGCGTGACCGCCGCCTGATCCTTTCGGGTTGCCGGCCCGCCTTCGGCGTCGCATCATGCGGCGCGATGATCGGAATTATCGGCGGCTCTGGACTTTACGAAATGGGGATTGATGGCGCGAGATGGCGGAAGGTGGCCACGCCTTTCGGGCGGCCTTCGGACGCGTTCTGTCTAGGACGGATCGCCGGACGTCCCGTGGCCTTTTTGCCCCGGCACGGACGCGGGCATCGCCGGCTCCCCTCGGAACTCAATCATCGCGCGAACATCTGGGCGTTGAAATCGCTCGGCGCGCGTTATCTGATCAGCGTGAGCGCCGTGGGGAGCCTTCGCGCAAGGCTGCATCCGCTCGATATCGTCCTCCCCGACCAGTTCATTGACCGGACCAAGGCTTCGGCGGAGCACACCTTTTTTGGCGGGGGCATCGTGGCGCATATCGCGTTTGCCGACCCCGTGAGCGAGGGGCTCCGGAAGCTTCTTCATGCCGCGGCGAAGCGGGTCCTTGAAGGCTCGGGGCCGAGGGCGCATGCGAAAGGGACCTACGTGAACATGGAGGGACCCGCGTTTTCCACCCGTGCGGAGTCGAGGTTTTATCGCGCGATTGGCGGGGATGTGATCGGGATGACGAATCTGGGCGAGGCCAGACTCGCCCGAGAAGCGGAGATGGCCTACGCGACGATGGCGATGGTGACGGATTACGATTGCTGGAAGGAGGACGAGGCGCCTGTGACCGTCGAGATCATCCTCGATCGCCTCCGTCGCAACGCGGCGGCGGCGTGCGATATTGTCCGGGCAGTTGTTCCGTCCATTCCGCGCGAAGCAACCTGGCCCGAACATCGCGCGCTCGAGGCGGCGATTCTTACCCGTCGCGAACTTTGGCCTCCGGCGACGGTGAAAAAGCTGCGCCCGATCCTCGGCCGATTCCTGGAGCGGTTCCTGTAGCGACGGAGGGAGCGGTCAGGCGCCGCCGTTGCGGGTTTCGCGGCCGTGGGGCGGGGGAACGTCCCCTTACTTCCGGTCGGCGAGCGGTTGATAAGACTGGCGCGTGGGGCCGACGTAGATCTGGCGCGGGCGATAGATGCGGCTTCCCTGACCCTCCATGATCTCCTTGTAGTTGGCGATCCAGCCCGGCATGCGCCCGATGGCGAACATCACGGTGAACATCTCGAGAGGGATGCCGATCGCCCGCATGATGATGCCGCTGTAGAAATCCACGTTCGGATAGAGCTTGCGCTCGATAAAATAGGAGTCGTGGAGGGCGGCCTCCTCGAGCTTCTTGGCGATGTCGAGGAGCGGATCGGTGCGCTTGAGAACGGCGAGGAGTTGGTCGCATTGCGCCTTGATGATCTTGGCGCGCGGATCGTAGTTGCGGTAGACGCGATGGCCGAAACCCATGAGCTTGTGCCCGCTCTTCTTGTCCTTGGCGGCGGCGATGAAACGCGAGCCGTCGTCGCCTCCACGATGAATCTCCTCGAGCATCTGGACGACCTCCATATTGGCGCCGCCGTGGAGCGGACCCCAGATCGCGCAGACGGCCCCCGCGGCGCTGGCGAAGAGGTTGGCCTTGCTCGAAGCGATCATGCGCACGGTCGCCGTCGAACAGTTCTGTTCGTGGTCGGCATGGAGAAGGAAAATGAGATCGAGGGCGCGGACGATCTCCGGCTTGAGTTCGTAGTCCTGAAAAGGCTGCGAGAACATCATGTGGAGAAAGTTGGCCGTGTACTTGTAGACCGGCTTCGGATAGATGATCGGGAGCCCGCGCGACTTGCGGAAGGCGAAGGCGGCGATGGTGCGCACCTTCGAGATGAGGCGCGCCGCCTGAAGCTCGAACACTTCGTCGTCGTAAGGGCCGAGGATGCGCTGATGGAAACAACTGCTCGCGTTGATCATCGCCGAGAGGATCGCCATCGGATGGGCGTTGGGCGGAAATCCCTCGAAATGAAATTTCAGGTCCTCATGAAGCATCTCGTTCTGCGTCAGGAGATCGGAAAAACGGTTCAGCTCGGCGCTGTTCGGGAGATGTCCGAAAATGATGAGGTAGGCGGTCTCCACGAAGGAGGCCTTCTCCGCGAGATCTTCGATGGGAATCCCCCGATAGCGGAGGATGCCCTTTTCTCCGTCAATGAAGGTGATGGCGCTTTTGCAGGAGCCAGTGTTGCCGTAGCCGTCGTCGAGGGTGATGTAGCCCGATTGCTGCCGAAGCTGGCTGATGTCCACCGCCTTTTCGCCCTCGCTGCCCTCGACGATCGGGAGCTCATAAATTTTTCCTTCGATTTCCAGTTTAGCGACCTTGCTCATGGGAGAAATGGGGTAAAAAGATTGAAGCGAATCCTTTATCCGTTCGGCGCGAAGGAATCAACCGTTGTTCCGGTTTTTCTTCGAGTTTGAGATGCTTCCCGCGCGACGTTATACTCAATTCCCGCGCGAGGTTTGCTCCCTTTTCCCACGATGAATCCCACTCCCCCCTCCACGCCGCGGATGTTCAGCCTCAACGGCCGCATCGCCCTGGTCACCGGCGGCTGCCAAAATCTCGGTCTCGAAATCGCCACCGGCCTCGCCGAGGCCGGCGCTTCCGTCGCCGTCACCTCGCGCGACGCAGCCAAGGCGGAGGCCGCCGCCGCGCGCCTCGCGAAACTCCACGGCGTCCAGACGTTTGGCGTTTCGATGGACGTCCGCGACGAAGCCTCCGTGACCGACGGTTTCCGCCGCGCGGAAGAGGCCCTCGGACCGCTCGACATCGTCGTGAACAACGCGGGCGGCGCAACCGATGCGACCGGTAAACTCGAGACGGAGACGCTCGCCTCCTGGCGCGCGTACGTGGACCTCAACCTGACGAGCGCCTTTCTCTGCGTCCGCGAAGCGGCGCGCCGCATGATCCCGCGGAAAAAGGGCGCGATCGTGAATATCGCCTCGATCACTTCCCTGGTCGGACGCGACCGATCCGTTTACGACGGGACCTCCATGAAAAACCCCGTCGCTTATACCGCCTCGAAGGCGGGCGTCCTCGGCCTCACCTATGACGCCGCCGCCTACCTCGGCGCGCACGGGATCCGCGTCAACGCCGTTTCCCCCGGCGGTTTCGAGCGCGGGCAACCCGCCTCCTTCATCGCCGCGTATTCCGCCCGCACCATGCAGGGGCGCATGGGCCGCGACGGCTGGGACCTCAAGGGCGCCGTGCTCTTCCTCGTCAGCGACGCCGCGGCGTACGTCACCGGCCACAACCTCGTCGTGGACGGCGGATTCACTCGTTTCAAGTGAACCGATGAAGACCTCCGCCGTCCGCGCGCTGCTTCCCTGGGCCGCGAAGTTTCGCGAAGAACTCGACGGGAACGTCATCCCCTTCTGGCTCAAGCATGCGCTCGATCGCGAATGCGGCGGCTACTTCACCTGCCTCGACCGCGACGGATCGGTCTATGACGATCGCAAGTATCTCTGGCTCCAGGGGCGGTTCACCTGGATGTTCGCGCGCCTCTGGAATCAGTGGGAGAAAAAAGCGGCGTATCTCGACGCAGCGAAGCTCGGCGCCGATTTCCTGCGCGAAAAACCGTTCGACGACCGGGGGCGCGTCTGGTTCAGCCTCGATCGCGAAGGGCGGCCGATGTTCTTTCAGCGCAAGGTGTATGCGGGCGTCTTCGTCTGCATGGGCTTGCTCGAATATTCCGTCGCCTCGGGCGACGCCTCCTGCCGACGGCTCGCCGAAGACCTTTTTCAGCGCGTCCTTGCCTGGCTCGACGACCCGTCGCTCATTGATCGTCCGCCGCTTCCGGGACAGATCCCCATGAGCAACCTCGCCAACGCGATGGTGCGCGCCGGGCTCGCGATCGAGTTCGCCGCCGTGGACTCCGATCCGCGTCATCTGGCCGTGCTTCGCGACTGCATCCCCGGGATCCTGCGTCATTACGATCCGACGCTCCGCGTTTTCCGGGAGAACGTGGCGCGGGACGGCCGCCGCCTCTCCGCCCTTCCCGAAGGGCGCCTCTTCAATCCGGGCCATTCGATCGAGACCGCCTGGTTCCTCCTTCATCTCCTGGAACGCCATCCGGACGCCGCCGCGCGCCAAATCGCTCTCGACGCGATCGAGGGATCGCTCGAACTCGGCTGGGACCGCGCGCACGGCGGGCTCTTCTATTTCATGGACCTCGAAGGGAAACCCGTCTTTCAAATCGAGCACGCGATGAAGCTCTGGTGGCCGCACACCGAGGCGATCTACGCGCTGGTGCTCGCGCTTCTCGAGGAGGGGGAGGGACGCTGGCGCGGGTGGTTCGAGAAGGTTATGGATTACACCTGGGCGCGCTTTCCCGACCGCGAATACGGCCATTGGTTCGGCTATCTCGATCGCGAAGGACGCGTCTCTTCCGCCTGCAAAGGAAACCATTACAAAGGCTTTTTCCATACTCCGCGCGCGTTGATGATGTGCGTGCAGCGCATCGAAGCCGCCGCGCGCGCCTCCTGAATTTCGCGTCGCCTCCTCCGAACCCGCATCCCTCATGTCCCCCCGCCGCCTCCTCGTCGTCGGCGCCGGCTCCATCGGCCTGCGTCATGCCCGTCTCTGCAAGGAACGTTCCGATCTGCGAGTCGAGGTTTGCGATTCGCGCGCCGAAGGGCTCGCCGAAGCGCGCAAGATCCTCGGCGACATCCGCGCGTGGAACGACCTCGATGCCGCGCTCGCCTCAAGGCCCGATTTCGCGATCGTCGCCACGCCGCATGCCTCCCATCAACCGATCGCCTCCGCCGCGTTGCGCGCCGGCGCGCATGTCCTTTGCGAAAAACCGATGACCGACCATCTGGCGGCCGCCCGACGGCTCGTCGCCGATCAGAAAGCGGCGAATCGCCTCCTCCGCGTGGGGTTCATGTTCCATTTTCATCCGGGCATGCTTCGCCTCAAGGCGCTGATCGCGGACGGAACTCTCGGGAAAATCCTTCAGGCGCGCTACGCCGTCGGCAGTTACATCACGCTCGAATGCTCCCGCTCGCGCCATCAGCGTGCGGTCTTCGGATCGATCATCATGGACTACGCGCACGGACTCGATCTTGCCCTCTGGCTTTTGGGGCGCGCGCCGACCGGCGCGTACGCGCGCGGCGTCCAAGGGGGAGACCTCGAACTCAGCTCGAATCCGAACGCCATCTCCGTGACGCTCGATTACGCCGAACCGCTTCTCGTCGAGTTGAGCGTCAACTATGTCGCGAAACCGCAAACCGCCGCGGTCGAACTTTTTGGCGATCGCGCGTGGGCGCGCTACGACCTTTCCGCCGGCCGCTTGGAACTCGGCGTTCCCTCTCGGGAGACGCCCTCGGCGGAGGCGATCCCCGTGGAACGCGACGCCCTCTACCGGGAACAAATCCGTCAGTTCCTCGGCGCGAGCGAAGGAACTCCCGACGACCTCACGACGCCGGAGCAAGGGCTCCTCTCCGTTGCGATGGCCGACGCGATCCTCGCCTCGCTTCGCTCCGGACGCCGTGAAGAAGTGCCGTCGGTTACGGGTTCTCCCTGATCGAAACGTAACGCTTCAGCGCGGCGAGGGCGGTCGCCTTGATGTAGGTGATCTTCGGAAGATCCGCGAGCGCCGCGATCGGACGCGCCGCGGCGAGGTGTTTCGCCGCCGCCCTGGAAAGCCCGACCTTCCCGACGAGGTCCTCCTCGGAGAGGCGATTGACCGCCTCGAGCGCGGCCTTCGCTTCCGCGGAGGAAAAGGTGGAACCCAGGAGGGTGAGCGCGCCCTCTTCGGCGGCGCGATCGTTCGGGCGCGCAGACGGTTCGCCCTGGAGCGGCGGCGCCGGCTTTTCCGCCGAAACGACGGCCGACGGCGGAATTCCCCGGTCGAGGTCTCCGACGGGGCGCGCCACTTTGGCCGCCAGCGCGCGCGCGGTGGAAGGACGATAATCCTCGAAGACCAGGCGTCCCCCTTCGTAGACGCGCGCCCCGCATCCGACCCATCGCATCCCCGTGAGCGTTCCCTTTTTGGTGATCTTGCCGCTCAGACGGAAGGGATCACTCGCAACCGTATGATTGCCGGCGCGCGCGATTCGGATCGCGCGTTCCTGGGCCTCGACCTTGCCGAGCGCTTTTCCCGTAGAACGGATCTCGTCGTAGAAGAACAGGAACTGCGCCTGGACTGCGCCCCGCGATTTTTCGCGGGCAAAGAGGTGCACGCGGATCCGCGCCGTGCGGTCGAAGAACTCATCCTGCGGCCGCGTGGAGCCTTCCACGGGCCCCGGGGTGAGATCCCACTCCAGACGGGAACGGCGTCCGTCCACGTCCCCCGACGCCAGCGTTGCCGCAACCGCGAAGGCGAGCGCGCGAATCGCGGCCTTCATCGGAAACGCCTCCTTTCACACGAAACGCACCGCGCGCCGTCCCGCGACCGTGGCGCCAATGCGAAAGACGCGGAAGCCGAACCGCCGCGCGACGCGTTCGAGGCGCGCGGCCTCGGACGGCGTCGCGAAGAGCGCCAGCCCGATCCCCATGTTGAAGACGCGATGCATCTCCGCGTCCGAGACCCGTCCGCCCGCGCGGATCAGGTCGAAGATCGGCGGCGTCGGCCACGCGCCCCGACGGATCTCCGCCGCGCAGCGGGCGGGAAGGATTCGCTCGAGGTTTTCCTCGAAACCGCCGCCCGTGATGTGCGCGGCGCCGTGAAGCCGCGCCCCCGTCCTCCGCAGCGCCGCGAGGAACGGGCTGTAATTGCGGTGGACGCGAAGCAGGACCTCCCCGAGCGTGGCGCCGCCCAGCGCGCGCGGACGCGCGCGCGCGTCGAGTTTCATCCGCCGGAAGAGCACGTCGCGCGCCAGCGAAAACCCGTTGGTGTGCAGCCCCGTGGATTCCACTCCGTAGATCGCGTCGCCGGGACGGATCTTCGATCCATCGAGGATCGCCGCGCGGTCCACCACGCCCACGATCGTCCCGACGAGGTCGTAGTCTCCCTCGCGATAGATCCCCGGCATCTGGGCCGTTTCGCCGCCGAGCAGGGCGACGCGCGCCGCCGCGCATGCCGCGGCGATCCCCGCGAGAATTTCGCGGAAGACCGCGGGCTTCAGTTTTCCGGTTCCAAGGTAATCGAGGAAAAAGAGCGGCTCCGCTCCCATCACCGCGATGTCGTTGCAGCAGTGGTTGACGAGGTCTTGTCCCACGGTGTCGTGCCGCCCCATCTCGATCGCGACGCGCAGCTTCGTGCCGACGCCATCCATGCTCGCGACGAGCACCGGGTCGCGTCGTCCGGGGAAACGCGCGCGGAACAACCCGCCGAACGCGCCGACCTTGCCCAGGGCGCCCGGACGCGTCGCGCGGCGGAGGAGCGCGGGAAGCCCCGCCTTGACCTTTCGCGCGAGCGTCAGGTTGACGCCGGATTGTGCGTAGAGATCCGACATGGGGGAGGGGGGACGTTGAGGTTTCGGGAGGGACGGGCGCGGCCGAGGCGGCCTCCGGTTTACAGCAGCTTCTGACGATCCTGTTCGAGCACTTCGTCGCCGAGGCTCTTCCGCGCGACGCGGCGTTTCTGCATGACGTACTTGTCGAGGTCCGCCTCGAACGGGACCGGATAATCGCCCGTGTAGCAGGCGGCGCAGAACTTGTTTGCGGGATAGCCCGTCGCGCGGAACATCCCTTCGAGGCTCAGGTAGCCGATCGAGTCGGCGCCGAGGTAGGCCTTGATCTCTTCGGGGCTGTGGTTGTTGGCGATGAGTTCGCCGCTCGTCGGGAAATCGATGCCGTAATGGCATGGGTGACGATGCGGCGGACAGCTCACGCGGACATGGACCTCTTTCGCCCCCGCTTCGCGCAGGTTGATCACGCGCGCGCGCGAGGTCGTGCCGCGCACGATCGAGTCGTCCACCACGACCACCCGTTTCCCTTCCACGGCCTCGTGGATGAGGTTCAGCTTCACCCGCACGTTGAAGTCGCGGATGAGCTGCGTCGGCTGGAGGAACGTGCGCCCGATGTAATGGTTGCGCACGAAGGCGAACTCCTGCGGGATCCCCGATTGTTCGGAAAATCCTTGCGCCGCGTAGTTGCCCGAGTCGGGCACGGGCACCACCACGTCCGCCTCGGCGGGACACTCGCGCGCGAGCTGCCGCCCCATTTCGCGGCGCACCTCGGAAACCGACCGCCCCTCGATCACGCTGTCGGGTCGGGCGAAATAGACGTACTCAAACACGCAGAGCGCCTCGCGCTCCTTCGGCGTATCCATGCGCACCGAGTGCAATCCGTCGCGGTTGATGATCACGATCTCTCCCGGTTTCACGTCGCGGATGAAGGTCGCGTGAATGAGGTCGAACGCCGTCGTTTCCGAGGAGAGGATGTAGGCGCCGTCCAGTTTGCCGATGCTCAGCGGGCGGATGCCGAGAGGGTCGCGCACCCCGATGATCTCTTTTTCCCCCATGATCAACAGCGCGTACGCCCCGCGAATTTCGCCGAGCGCGCGGCGCAGGGTGCTCTCTTTGCGTTCCCCTTCGCGGAGCCGCGTCAAGAGGTGCAGCACCACCTCGCTATCCACGGTCGTCTGGAAAATCGAGCCGCTCGCCTCCAGTTCGTCGCGCAGCAGGTTGGCGTTGACGAAGTTGCCGTTGTGTCCCACGGCGATCTGTCCCCGGCCGCAGTCCACGAGGATCGGCTGGGCGTTGGTGAGATGGCTCGTTCCCGTCGTCGAGTAGCGCACATGTCCGATGCAACGGTCTCCCTGCAAACCCTTCAGGATCGCGTCGTCGAACACCTGGGAGACCAGCCCCATCCCGACGTGACGCTGCAGCGGTTTCCCGTCGCCCGCCGAGGAGACGATGCCGGCGCTCTCCTGGCCGCGGTGCTGCAGCGCATAAAGCCCGTAATAAGTCAGCGTGACGGCGTTCGCATGGCCGAAGACCCCGAAGAGGCCGCAGTGATCGCGAGGTTTCTCGTTCGGGTCGTGGGAAGAAAGGGCGTGCGCGGCCATCGGAAGGACATCTCAACCAACCCCGGCTCGCGAGGCAAGCCAAACGAAAAGGTGTTTTTTGCGCGGGCGGACCTTCCGTCTTCGCGGTTGGCGTGGCGCATCGAATCGACCGTGAGCGCCGGTCGTGTCGCCTCAAGCACAAGTGGACGCGCTCTATTTGCGTCTGAACGAGGCGGAGATTGCGGATTCGGAGCAGGTCGCCGACGGGGTGGTTCTGGATTACGACGCCAACGACAACGTGGTGGGCGTGGAAGTGCTGAATCTCTCGAAGCGCGGCGGACCGGTGGAGGTGGAGAAACTGGTCTTCGAAGTCCTGCGGTCCCGGCAACCGGGACCCAAATCCCCGCGTAAGGCATGGGGGGAGTCCATCCTCGGCCGAGGAACATGCGACGCCCTCGCAACATTCTGGACTCAAACCGCGGCCGCGGCGCC
>JABWAM010000384.1 GCA_013360985.1 Verrucomicrobiia bacterium
GTTCCAGCGCGGCGTGCGCCCGGCGCAGCGGGGCGAAGAGATCGGCGAAGCCGAGGACGCTCCCGACGGCCAGGAGGAGGGCCGCGACGGAGAGGCGCAGGCGGTCAAGGCGGCGCGGGGCCGAGGAGGGGTCGCCTCCGCTTTCCCGTTCGTCTTCGGCATGGCCGCGGAGCAGAACCCCGAGCAGGGCGCACGCCACCCACGCGTTGGCCGGCATATGAAACGGAAAATCCACGGCCGCGTGGACCGCCATCCCCGTGAGCGCCGCCCATCCCGCGACCTGCCATTCCGCGGCGTTGCCCCGGAAAGTTTTCGTCGCGCGCAGAAGGAGGAGGACGCCGGTGGCGAGCCACGCCGTCGCGGCCGCCGGCCCCCATTCCACGATCATCTGGAGATACTCGTTTTCCGCGTGCGACGCGATTTTCCGCCCGTTGGAGATCTGCCATGCGGGGAAGACGGTTTCGAAGGCGCCGGCGCCGATCCCGCGCCCTTTCATCGCGCGTCCCATGGACCATGCCTCGCGCCAAAGCGACCAGCGCGCTTCCTGTTCGCCTCCCCAGGACGTGCTGAACCACTCTTCCGCGCGCTGGACGGACGGCCGCGCGTAGACGAGCGTCAAGGCCGCCAGGAGCAGCGCTCCGAAGATCATGATGCGCAGTTGAACGCGGGAGCGTTTGCGCGCGAGCAGCAGCGCCGTGAACGCCGCGAGGCCCGCCGCCAGCGAGAGCAAGCCGCCTTTGGAAACGGTCGAGAGCGTCCCGCCGACGCAGACCAGGGCGCCTCCGAGCGCCAAGAGGCCTTTGAGGCGCGATGGGCGGTGGCCGCTTCTCGGAAAAGAATGGCGGAGAAAGAGGCCGAGCCCGATCAGCGCGGCGAAGTTCAGGTAGTTGGCGAGATGATTGCGGCTGACGAAGGCTCCCCAATGGCTCGGATGCCGCGTCGCGCGGATGCCGAGGATCGAATCGCTCGGCATGAGGCGATCCGCCAGGGCGAGCAGAGCCGCCGTCACGCCGAGGAGGAGGATGAAACCGAGCAACGTTTGGCGGAAACCGGGATCCGCCGCCCAGCGGAAGGCACGCCGCCGAAATTCCGCCGCGAACTCCGCTTCCGCCTGGGCATCAGCGGGATCAGGGTGGGCGGCGAGCAGTTCATGCACGCTGGTCCGCCCGCTGCCCTGGCCGTGCCGGTTGTTGTCTGGAACAATCCAGTCCGCCACCGCTTTGACTTCGGGCAAGGCGTTCTCCACTGCAACGCCCACGCCGCTGCAGCGCACCATTTCCACGTCGTTGATGTCGTCGCCGATGGCGACCGCCATATCCAGCGAGCGACCCTGTTGACTCAACAGATAGTCGAGCGCGGTGGACTTGTCGGCGCTGGCAGCGCAAAGTTGCACAATATCAAACTTCGGTGTGACCAGGCTGCGCGTCGTCGGCGGCACGGCAGCCAACAGCGGCTCGATGTCGCCGCGGCCTTCGGGAAAAAAGAAGATCATCTTGTAGGTGGGCTGCTTCCAGAGCTGCATCAAGTCCGCCACCTCAAAATGGCCTGGTTTGGGAAAATTCCGATTCACATAGAGCGTATCGTCGATCTCCAGCCCTATATACCATCGCTCGCCGGAAGACTCCGCCCACTCCAACATGTGACGCACATCATCAGCTGGCAGCGGTCTGGCGTAGACAACCTGGTCATCGACAATCGCCTGCGCTCCGTTGTAGACGATGCGCGGAGCGTGACGCAGCAGGTCAGGCAGCACCGGCGGCACGCTGCGCGGCGGCC
>JABWAM010000072.1 GCA_013360985.1 Verrucomicrobiia bacterium
TCGAGGAGGTCCGCAATCGCGCCTTCGGCGTTCCGCGCCCTTTGTTTGAGCATGGCCGCTCGTCTCGCGGCAAACGCCGCTTGACGTTCGTATCGGTACATCTCCTCCTCTCCTCGGAGAGGCGTTGTCGGGGCCAGGCCCCACGCGAACGCGAACGCGAGGGCATAGAAGAAAATGCGGCAAAGAGATTTCATATCGGCCCGGGGTTGACCACGCTACGCCCAAGCCGTCGAAATTGTCAACGCGCGCGCGGGTTCCCAAATCCTCGCGTAAGGCGTGGGGGGAGTCCATCCTCGGTCGAGGAACATGCGACGCCCGCGCCACATTTTGGACTCCAGCCGCGGCCGCGGCGCCCTCCCTCGCTTCGCGACCGAGCGGATGTTCTTCAAGCATGGACGATGGAAAGGGAGGGCGAGGCCGCCGGCCGAGCCGTCGCACCCTTCGTGTGGGGAGTTTGGAATCTCGACACGACCCGCCCCTCCGATCCTCCATGGATGATGATGAGGGTGGCTCTCCGAAAATTGAGTTGATCCGTGGATTTGGGCCGGGGAAGATCGTGCGGCATGTCGAAGCGTTGGGGACGAATGCCGCCGACACCCCTCGCCAACCCGCTCTTCGACGGATGATGAGGAAGGTTTTTTTTCGAAAAGAAGGTTTACCCGTGGATTTGGGGTCGCCCCCGTTTCCCGCGGGTCATCCTTCGGCGAGGAACTCGATGGCGAGGCGGGCGAACGCCTGCATCCCCGAAGGAAGCGCCTCGTCGTTGAAATCGAAGCCCGGGTGATGGAGCGAAAGCCGCTCCCCGACGCCGAGCCGCAGGAAGCATGAGGGAATGCGCGCGCCGTAATAGGCGAAATCCTCGGCGCCCATTGTGGTTTCGGAGAGAGAAGCGAAGCGCTCGCTTCCGAGTTGCGCAGGAATCGCGCGGGCAACGAGGCGATCGAGCGACGGGTGATTGACGGTGACGGGACAGCCTTCGGAGAAGTCCACGCGCGCCGCGTAGCCAAGGCATTCGATTGCGCGCGTCCGCGCAAGGACTTCTTCGCGAACCATGGCGCGCGCGGTCTCCGACAGGGTGCGAAACGTGCCGATGATCGTGCCGCTTTCCGGGATCACATTGACGGCGCTGCTCCCCGATGAAAAGCCGGCGACGCTTACCACCGAGGGCGCGCCGACGCCGAGGCGGGTGGCAGGGATGGCTTCGAGGTCGTGAACGAGGCGGGCGAGAGCGGAGATGGGATTGCGTCCCCGCTCGGGGTAAGCGGCATGCGTTCCGCATCCTGTGACGGTGATCGTGAACGCGTTCGAAGCGGCGAGCGCGGGGCCGGAGCGGTGGGCGATCGTTCCCACTGCGAGCTTGGGCCAAGCGTGGAGGGCGAAGATGGCGTCCACACGCGGATTTTCGAGAGCGCCCTCTTCGATCATCCGCTTCGCGCCGGCAAGGACTTCCTCGGCCGGTTGAAAGATGAGTTTGACGCGACCCGCGAAATGCTCTCGCGCCGCCAGGAGAAGTTCCGCCGCGCCAAGGAGATTCGCCGTATGCCCGTCGTGGCCGCAGGCGTGCATCACACCGGAGTTGCGCGAGGCGTATGGCAGTCCGGTCGTTTCCTGGATGGGCAGGGCGTCCATGTCGGCGCGCAATGCCACGGTGCGCGCCCCCGGACGGCCTCCTTCGACCACCGCGCAGACGCCGGTGCCGCCGGCGACGATCTTCGGCTCGAGTCCGAGGCTGCGGAGATGCTCCGCCACGAAGTTCGCCGTGCGATATTCTTTGAGCGAAAGCTCGGGGTTTGCGTGGAGGTGACGGCGAAGTTCGGTGAGACGCGGAGCGATCTCGTGCGCTTTGGCGCGGAGGACTTCTTGGAGGGTCATGATTGGTGCGTGGCGCGAGGGTGGGGCGACTTCAGTTGAGATCCCCCCTGCCAAAGGAGGGCTGTCGGATATCAGCGCGTTCACATCGGATGGCGATGCTAGAAGAAAGGATCATGGACGACAATTGTTTACTCCTGAAGCTTGTCCATCCGATTCCATGTTTTTGCTTGCGCTTTGAGAGGAGAACGCGTAACGTCCGCCCAGCATCGCTGATGCAGATTTTTGAGCGTCGCATGAGGCGGTCGGAAAATCGATGCCCGGCGAATGCAGGAGACACATTATGAAAATGAAATCCTTAATTCACTCTGGATTTGCCGCGGGGGTGTTGCTCGGCGCGACGCTCGCGAGCGCGGAGATGCATCCCGCGAATGGGGCGAAGCAGTACATGACGCAAGGAGAGCTCGCGAAACGCGTCGCCTTCATCAGCGGTTTGGCGGACGCCATTCCGACTCCCGTGACCGGCGAAGCCGCCGCGACCGCGCTCTCGGTCAAGGGATGGACGCCCATCGAGGGGTGGCGGACCGGCGCCGTCGCGACCAAGGAAGATTTTTACGTGGTGATGGCCAAGTATTTGGGGCTCAAAGCGAAAAACCCCGAAGATCCGAAAAGTTATCTCGAAGCGCTCACGCTCGCGGGCTTCAGTTTCACCGGGCCCGCCGCCGGCAAAGGAGTGCCGCGCGCGCTGGAAGAACGGGATCCCTCGATCAGCCGTTTGGTTATCGATGTTCGGGGCCCCGCGGAATACCGTGAAGGCGCGGGAGGCGCCTGGGCGAAGCTTGGCAAGCTTCAGATGGTCAAGGAAGGCATGTCGTTTCGGACCGGGAAAGAGGGGCAGATCGACGTGGTCTACGTCAAGGGTGCGGCGCAGCGAATCTTCGAAAACTCGGAAGTGACGGTGGAAATGTTGCGCCAAGATATGGTGAACAACCAGCCGGTCCGCGCCGTGGTCGTGTATATCGCGAAGGGCGAAGTGGTGAGCATCGTGGACCCGATGAACAAGGCGTCGCAGTTCGTGATGCGCGATCCGCTCGGAAAATTCGAGGTGGACCGCGCGGCGGGTTGCAAGTTCAACGCGCGTGTGGCCGAAGAACAGTCCATCACGCTGAACCGCCATGAGATTCGTCTGGCGGGCGGTTGGAAGGCGCTTGTCGAGATCCAGCCGATGTCGTACTACACCGTCCTCGCAGGTCTCGCGCAATACTTCGGCTCGGGGGCGACCCCCCAGATCATCAACCCTGGCCAGACGGCGATGATCACGTTTCAAACCCAGGGTCAGACGGTCAGGGTCACGCTGACGGCCGCAACGGGGACTTCCTTGGCTCAGATGGCGGATGCGCTCCAAAGGGTCGCCTCGCTTTATAACCAGCTTCCGCCGTCCACGCGGGACAGCCTCCTCACTCCCGCCGAATTGACTTCGCTGCTGAATCAGGCGTTGGGCGGAAGCAGCCAGGCGGTGAACGTCGAGGTCACTCCGATCAAATAGATCGGTTGACGCGAAATTTAGGCTTGCCATGAATCTTCGTAAAGGCTTGAGTACCAAGATGAAGCGGATGCCTCAAACCATGCTTTTTCTGGGGTGCGCCGTCCTTTTGGGCGGCCTTTCGATGAGCGCGCGGGCAGCCTACGATCCGGAAGGGACCGTGAAGAAGGGGAAACGTTGGGCGATCTCCGCGGGGCTTCGGACCGGGTACGACGACAACTCGACGACGGCTTCGCACAGCAAGCATGGAAGCTGGTTCGGGGGATGGAACGTATTGGGTCGCTATTCCTATCCGACCGACACGAGCTTTTTCAGCGCCGCCACGTCGGCCAACGGCAACTTCTTTGCCGATCGTCCGGGCGCCCTCTTTGACTTCAGCAACGGAGTGGACCTGACCTTCGCCCACACCTTCAATCCGCGGTTGAGCTTCGATATCGCGGACCACTTCCGTTTCGGTCAGGAACCGCAGCTTGCGGAAAACAACACCGTGTATCGGCGCGCGGGCGACTACATCAACAACGGCGTCAACGCGGGGCTTTCCTACCAGTTGAGCTCCAAGTGGTTCCTGGATTTCAATCTGGGGCACGACCTCTGGCATTACGACGACGCGCAGATGAAGCGCGACCTCGAGCGCCAGGCGATCACCGTGGGGCCGTCGCTGCGCTATCGCCTTTCGGAGATCACCACGCTGTCGGCGAGCTACTCCTACTCGACGATCATGTACGACCAAAGCCCGCGCGACGCGGATGTGCATACGGCGACCGCGGGGATCGTGCAGAGCCTCACGCGCAAGTGGAGCGCTTCGCTCGATGCGGGCGCGTCGGTGCGCAAGGAGGACACGATTACTTCGCGCGAAAGCCACGTGGAACCCTTCGTCAATTTCGGGACGTCCTACTCAGTCTCGCAGAAAGCCAAGCTCATTGGCGGAGTGCGCCACTCGTTCCAGGAAACCGACGCCGCCTCCTTCTACTACGCGCAGTCCACTTCGGCCTATGCCGGATTCGACTGGGAGTTCGCGCGCAACCTCAGCAGCAGCACGAGCTTGAATATCGTGGACAACGAACTGGCGAACGCGATTTTGAAAAATTCTCCCGCTGTGGACGAATGGATTTACGTCGTGAATCAGTGTTTCACATGGCGGCTGCGCGAAGAGCTCACCTTGGATCTTCGCTATACGTGGACGCGTTTGGATTCTCCCTTGGAAAACCGTTCCTATCGCCGCAACGTGGTCAGCATCGGCGCCAGCTATCTCTTCTGAGAGGGCGCAGGCGCGTATGCCAGCATCCCTCGGTGGTAAGCCGTCATGAATCCGCCCGCCGAGCCGTCCCTGCATTTTCTCGACTACTGGCGGGTCGTCAAGGTCCACAAGTTCGTCATCCTCACCGTCATCCTGCTGGTGACGGCTTCCGCGACGATCTACACCTTCAACACGCCGAAGCAATACGTCTCGGTTGCCCGGATGAGCGTGGAGAGCGACCGCCCGTCCGTCTCGGTCTATGGCCGAGACCTCAGCGGGATGGACATGATCACCTTCGGAACGCAATTCGAGATCATTCAGTCGAAGGAAGTCCTCTATCCGGTGGTGGATCAACTCAAGCTTCAGCAGCGCTGGGGAGGAAAGAAGGGCGGAGGCGCCGAGCTCCCGCGCGACATCGCCTATTACATGCTCAAGTCAAAGCTTCAGCTCAACGTGGCGCGCGGGACCACCGTAATCGAAATTCGAAGCTGGAGCGAGGACAAGAATGAGGCGGCGGAGATCGCCAACGCGGTGGCCCAGGCCTACGAAAAATATCGTCTGGACGAGAAATACAACGAGGTGAACCGCGGACTGCAGAAGATCGAGGAGGAATATGCCCGCCAGAAGGAAGAGGTGCGCGCGGCTCGGGAGAAGGTGGAACAGCTCCGCAAAGAACTCAACATCACCGATCTTGGAGGAATCAGCGCATCCAGCACCGGAGGACGGCTCGAGCAGGAGGAGCTGCGGCGCAAGGAGGGCGAGCTTTTCGAGGCGCAAACCGCGCTCAAGACGCAGAAACTGCGTCTTGAAAATCTTGCCAAGCTCGATCTCCGCGAACTCAAGGATACCATCAACTTCCTTCAGCCGGAAGGGAACATCCCCGGTTTGATCAGCGCGGTGATGGACGCCGAGCGCACGATGGAGACCCTCAAGGCGTCCGAGCTTGGCCCCAATCACCCGGACGTCGTCAAAGCCAAGAAATCGTACGAAACCCTCAAGGCGCAGCTCGATGGCCAGCTCGGCGGCGTGATGCGCGCTCTCAAGATCGCCGTGGACGAGCAGGAGCAAAAGGTGAAGCTGCTCTCCGACGACGTGGAGAAGCTGCGCGCGCGCGAACAGGTCAGCCACGCGGCAAAATACGTTCCGTTCGTGGACGCGATGCGCAACCTGGAGAATCAGCAAACGGTCCTCGAGAATATCAACGCGCGGCTCAAGCAGGAGCGGATCGAGATCGGGCTCCCCCGCCGCCCCGTGCGCATCATTGACCAAGCCGAGCCGGCCTACGCTCCGGCCAAGCCGAATGTCCCGCTGAACATCAGTCTGAGCCTCGTCGTGGGCATCGTTCTTGGCGTTGCGATCGCTTTCTTCATCGAATACCTCGACACGAGCGTCCATCGCGTGGACGACGTGGAGAAATTTCTGCGCATCCCCGTGCTCGGCGTGGTGCCGCAGGACGTGAAGCCTCTGATCCAGTTGGACGACGTCTCGCCATTCGCGGAGTTCTACCGCGTGCTTCGCGCGAACATCGAGTTCGCGCGCAAGGACGCCCAGGCCAACTCGATCACCTTTTGCAGCGGAGGCGCCGGCGAAGGGAAATCCACGACGCTGGTCAACACCGCCTACATCTACGCGCAGCATGGGCAGACCGTGCTCGTCGTGGATTCCGACGTGCGCCGTCCTTCGCTCCATCGCATCTTCGGCGTGGACAACAAGCGCGGCCTGACCGACGTGATCTTGGGCGGCGTGCCGGTCGAGGAAGTGATCCAGGCCACCCCGGTCCCCAACATCCATTTTATCCCGAGCGGCAAGTATCAGAGCGACGCCTTGGGCATCCTCGCCATGGGGCGCATGCGCGAACTGATCGGCAGCCTGAAGCAGCGCTACGACATGGTCTTCTTCGATTCGCCGCCCGTTCTGGGGATCAGCGACGCGCCGATCCTCGCGCGCGAGGTGGATCTCGCGGTCCTCGTGATTCAGTATCGCCGCTATCCGCGGCAGCTCGCGCTGCGCGCCCAGGCCTCGCTGGAGAAAGCGGGCGTCCGCCTCCTCGGCGCCGTCCTTAATCAGGTGAAGTCCGAGGAGGAGGACTATTACTACTACAACTATTACTATTACTACGGCGAAGGAAAATACGGCTACGGCGGAGGAAAACAGCCGGGGCCGACGGGCAAATCCGCCGAAGACGCAACTCCTCCGGCGGGGCCGGTCGTGGCGTCCGTCAAGAACGGAAAGCCCGGCCGAAAAGGCGCCGCTCCTTCCGACTTTACCGAGACCTTTTGATCGCGCGGACTTCTGCGCGGTCAGATGTCGTAGCTCACGCTGGCCAGGCGGCCGGTCTGGATCAGGTAATCGAGGATGTTTGCCGCCGATTCTTCAGGGGTTTGTTGATCGGTGCGCACCGTGATTTCGGCGTTTTCCGGTTCCTCGTAAGGCGCGGAGATTCCCGTAAAATGAGGGATTTCGCCCGCCCGCGCGCGAGCATAGAGTTTCTTCGGGTCGCGCGCTTCGCAGACTTCCAGAGGGCAACGCACATACACCTCGAAGAAACGCACCTGCCCTTCCTTCATGATCTCGCGGACCCGCGCGCGGTCGGCGCGATAGGGAGAGATGAGAGAACTGATCACCACGAGGCCGGCGTCGGCCAGGAGGCGTCCCGCCTCGGCTGCGCGGCGGATGTTCTCCGAACGGTCTTCGGGGGAAAACCCGAGATCGGCGCTCAGGCCGTACCGGAGGTTGTCGCCGTCGAGGCGGTAGGCGTGGATGCCGCGATTGAAGAGTTCGCGTTCGAGCAGCCCGGCGATGGTGGATTTGCCCGAGCCTGAGAGGCCCGTGAGCCAGAGCACGGCGCCCTGATGGCCGTTGCGCAACGCGCGTTCGGACGCGAGAACCTCGCCCTTCGCCCACGTGAGGTTCTCGCTTTTCGGCCCCAATTCGGTGGCGCTCGCGCGTTGCGCCGCCACGACGACCCCGCCTCCGGAAACTTCGCGCCGGTCCACGAGCACGAACCGCCCCGTCTCGGCAATGGCGGCATGCGCATCGAGCGCGATCGGTTGCCGCGCGCGGATGACGATCTCCGCCACGTCGTTGCGCCGGATCTCTTTCGCGCCCGCGGAAGTTTCCTCCAAGGTCGAGGCGTCGATCACGCGTTCGATCGAACGGATCTCGCAGTCCACTTCCTGCGTGGTGAGCTTGAGTTTCACGCGGCGGCCGATCCCCAGGGGTTCGCGACCCATCCAGAAAAGTTTCGCGGAAAACTCGCGGCAGACCGTCGCCGCATCCGCCTCGTGCGTCGCCATCTGTCCGCGTTCGACGAAAATTTGCTCGGCGAGGGTGATCCCCACCGATTCTCCCGCCGAAGCGGCGAGGGTCGAAGGCGCGCTCCAGCGTTCGATGGTGTTGACGGCGCTCGATTTGCCGCTCGGCCAGAAAACGAGGCGATCGCCGGCGCGCAGGGCGCCGGATTCGATTCGCCCCGCGAGGATGCGGCGATGATCGAAGCGATAGATGTCTTGAATGGGAAAACGCAACGGCAGATGCACGGGGCGCGGCGGCGCCTCGAAGGCGTCGAGCGCCTCGATGACGTTTCCGCCAGTGTACCAGGGCATCCGGGGGCTTCGCGCGACGAGGCCGTCGCCCTCTCGCGCGCAGATCGGGATGAAGGCGGAGGGGTTCAGGCCGAGGCGCGCGAGAAACGCCCTGTACTCGGTTTCGATCCGGCGAAAGACCGTTTCGTCGAAGCCGCAGAGGTCCATCTTGTTCACGAGAACCGCGAGTTGGCGGATGCCCATCAGGCTCAAGAGAAACCCGTGACGGCGGGACTGTTCCTGGACGCCTTCCTTCGCGTCAATGAGCAGGAGCGCGGCGGAGGCGTTCGCCGCGCCGGTGATCATATTCTTGAGGAACTCCTTGTGGCCGGGCGCGTCGATGATCACGTATTGGCGGCGCGGCGTGCGAAACCAGATTTGGGCGGTGTCGATGGTGATGTTCTGGTCCCGCTCCGCCTGAAGGCCGTCCATGAGGTTGGCGAACTCGAAAGGGACTCCGCGCCGGCGCGCGACCTCGACAAGCTGGTCGTACTTGCCTTCTGGAAGCGAGCCGGTGTCGTGGAAAAGGCGGCCGACGAACGTGGATTTTCCGTGGTCCACGTGGCCGACGATCACGATCTTGAGTTGCTCCTGCGGCGCGCAGGGCGAAGAGGGTTCGGGTGGCATGCGGATGTGCGAATTCAGGATTTCCTCGGAGGGCGACAAAAGCGACGCGCGTTCACATGTAGCCGTCGCGACGCAGCTTTTCAAAGGCGTCCTCCGATTCCTTGTCTTGCGCGCGTCCGGCGCGTTCGGGGACCTTGGTGCGGCGGAGTTCCTCGACAATTTCCGCCACCGAACGCGCCGACGACTGGATGGGGAAGGTGCATGGGGCGCACCCGAGGCTCCGGTAGCGTTCGCCGCGCGCATTCGCGAAGTAGAGCGAAACGACGGGGATGTTCTCGCGCTGGATGTACTCCCAGACGTTGAGTTCGGTCCAGTGCAGGAGGGGATGGATGCGGATGTGCGTGCCGGGCTCGAAATCGGTCTTGAACTGGTCCCAGAGCTCGGGGGGTTGATCCTCCACGTTCCATTCCATGTTCTTGTCGCGCGGCGAAAAGTAGCGCTCCTTGGCGCGCGTGGGGTCTTCGTCGCGGCGGACGCCAACGATCACGCCGGTGAACTTGTGTTTGTCGAGGACCATGCGCAGGCCGTCTTTCTTCAACGCGCCGCAGCATTCGACGCGGGTGAGCTTGCCGTTCGGATAGGTGCGTCCGTCGCGGAGGGCTTCTTCATTTTTTCCGACGATGAGTTGGAGGTTCCATTCCTTGGCGAGGCGGTCGCGAAAGACGATCATCTCCGGAATTTTATATGTTGTGTCCACGTGGACGAGCGGGAAGGGGACATGCCCGAAGAACGCCTTGCGGGCGAGCCAGAGCAGGACGCTCGAGTCCTTGCCGATGCTCCACAGCATCGCGAGGTTGTCGAATTTGTGAAAGGCCTCTCTGAGGATGAAGATGCTCTGGTTCTCGAGTTGATCGAGGGGGCTCATGGATTCTTTTTGCGAGTGAAAGTGTGGATGCCGCATTCGGTCTTGCCAAATCCCGTCCAACGTCCGGCGCGTTCGCCGGCGCCCGCGCCCGCGGGGCGGGTGCAGGGGTGGCAACCGATCGAGCGATACCCGCGGTCATGGAGCGGGTTCCAGGGCAAATGATGGCGGCGGAGATATTCCCAGACGCGCTCGCGGGGCCAGTGCGCCAGCGGATTGAGCTTCACCACGCGGCGGCCTTCGAGCCCCTCGACTTCGTGAAGCTCGACGACGGCGACGTCCGCGCGCGCGTCGGATTGTTCGCGGCGGAGCCCCGTGATCCAGCAATCGAGCGCGGAAAGTTTGCGCCGCAAAGGGAGCACCTTGCGGAGCGTGCAGCAGGCGTCCGGATCCCGCGTCCAGAGTTCTTCGCCGTGGAGGCGCGCTTGTTCGGCGACCGTGAACTCGGGTTCGACCGATTCGATGGAAATGCCGAGGCGCTCCTCCAAACGCCGTTTGAGTTCGAGGGTCTCGGGGAAAAGCAGGCCCGTATCGAGGGTGAAGCAGGGAAACTCGAATCCGAGCTCGCGGGCGAGATGCAGGATCACGATGCCCGCCCCTTGGAAGCTCGTGCCGATCGCGG
>JABWAM010000385.1 GCA_013360985.1 Verrucomicrobiia bacterium
ATTCCCATGACGCCCCCCGCGACGATCCGCGCGAGCCGGGCGCTCCGCATCGGCGCGATGAGGAGGAAGATCGCGGCCGTCAGCGGGAGAAGGATGAGGATCGTCAGCATGGCGTCAACCCAAGACTCCGAAGATGAGGGTCGCCGCGGCCGCCGCCGCGAGGAGAAACGCGTAAAACTGCAGGCTGCCCGAGTGAAAACAGCGCAGCACGTTCCCGAGGCAGAGCGCCGCGAGCGAGAGGCCCTTGACGCCGACCCCGTCTATCGCCCAGTGATCCACGCCGCGCAGCAGGGCGGCAAAACGATCCTGCACGCCGTGCACGAGCCAAAGATAAAGCTCGTCGAACCGAAACTTCGACGCGAGAAGGCGACGCAGCGCGGGAAACCATCGCCCCAAGGCATCCGCCTCTTCTCCGCGGTAGAACGCCCAGGCGCCGAACAGCCCAAAAAACGGCAGCGCGAAGAAAAAGAGGTGCGCCGCCGCGGGGACATGCTCCGGCGCGCCGCCCGCCAGCGTGGAGAGACACGCGCGCGCCCATCCTTCGCGCCACGCGAAAGCGAAGCTGAAGGCCGCGAGGAGGAGGAGCGGCCCCCGCATCACCCAACCGTTCTCCGCGGCGCGCGCCGCGGATTCCCCTCGCGCGCGACCGAGGAACGCCGCAACGAAGAGGCGTCCCATGTAGAAGGAGGTCAGCACGGCGGTGAATGCCCCGAGCGCGAACAGGGCGCGATTCTCGCGCAGCGCGACGAGCAGGATGGCGTCCTTCGACGCCGCCCCCGCGAAAAAGGGAACGCCGCAGAGGGCGAACATCCCGACGAGAAACGCGCCCGCCGTCCAACGCATGCGGCGTCCGAGCCCTCCCATCTTCCAGATATCCTGTTCATGATGGAGGGCGACGATCACGCTGCCCGCGGCGAGAAAGAGGAGCGCCTTGAACGCCGCGTGCGTCGAGAGATGGAACATCGCCGCCTGAGGGCTCGCGAGCCCCACAGCCATCACCATGTATCCAAGCTGGCTGAGCGTCGAGTAGGCGAGGATCCGTTTGATGTCGTCCTGGGCCACCGCCCAGAGCGCCGACAGCAGCGCCGTCACTCCGCCGGTCCAGGCGATGACCTCGAGCGCGCCCGGCGAAAGCGCGAAGAGGAAGAAGAGGCGGCACAACATGTACACGCCGGCGGCGACCATCGTCGCCGCGTGAATGAGCGCGGAGACCGGTGTCGGCCCCTCCATCGCGTCCGGCAGCCAGACGTGGAGCGGGAACTGCGCGGACTTGCCTACCGCGCCGCAGAAAAGGAGCAACGCCACCCCGCCCAGAGGGAGAAACCCGATCGGCGACGCCGCCAGCTTTTCCGCGAACGACGGCGCCCGCGCCTGCAGATCGAGGAAGTCCACCGACCCGAGCGCGAGCCAGACAACGAGGATCCCGAGGAGGAACCCGAAGTCGCCGAGCTTGTTGACCAGAAAGGCCTTTTTTCCCGCGTCGGCGGCGCTCGCGCGTTCATACCAGAACCCGATCAGGAGATAGGAACTGAGCCCGACGAGTTCCCAAAAGAGGAACATCATCACCAGATTCCCCGCGAGCACGATCCCAAGCATCGAGAACATGAAGAGCGAAAGAAAACCGTAGAAACGGCCCACCCCGGGGTCGCCGCGCATGTAGCCCCACGAATAGACGTGGATCGCCGCGCCCACCCAGGTCACCACGACGGTCATGAGGCGCGCGAGCGCGTCCCATTCCATGCGGAAGGCCACCG
>JABWAM010000073.1 GCA_013360985.1 Verrucomicrobiia bacterium
CTCGGTCTCATCCAGAAGAATCTCTACGGCCTCGACATTCAGCCGCTCGCGTCGCTCATCGCCAAGCTCCGATTCTTCCTCACGCTCGTCATCGAACAGGAAGTCAATCCCGCCGACCGCGACCACAACTACGGCCTCCAGTCCCTGCCAAATCTCGAAACGAATTTCCTCTGTTGCAATAGCCTCAAGGAACTCCGTGTGGGAACGGACCTTTTCGACACTCATGCTATCGAGCAATACATAAAGGCCCGCGAGCAGTTTTACTCCGGTAACCTCTCACAGGACGAACGAACTCGCTGCTGCTACCAAATCGCTGAAATCCTTCACGGCCTGATGCCTGACTTCAGTCAGTCCGCATTGGGAGTGCCGCGCATTGCAGACAAAGCGACGGCGAAACAGCAGAACGTCGGCAATCTCGAACGCTGGTTTCGCAACGCCACCATCCCAGCGCCCTTTTTCAGCACACGCGCCTTCTTCCCAGAAATTGGCGAAGGTGGTTTCCACATCGTCATCGGCAACCCGCCCTACGGCGGCACGAAGATCCCGGACGAAGTGAGGGAAACCCTCGCCCTTGGTTCGAAAGATCCGTATGGCGCGTTCATCGCGCGGTTCATGGGCGCGGCGCAACGACCCAGCCCGCTCGCCCCCGACGGCGTGCTCACCTACATCGTCAGCGACACGTTTATGACGATCAAGACGCACCGGCCCTTGCGTGAGCAATTGCTGGATCACCGCATCCACAAGATGATCCGCGTCGCCGGCGACACGTTCAAGGCGGTCGTCAACTGCGCCGTCATCCTCTGCCAGCGCGGCGCAGCTTCCGAGGAACACACCTGCCAGATGGCCGATCTCACCAACGTCTCCATCTGGGAGCAACACGAGCGTTTCCTGCATCTGCTCTACCAGACCGAAGGATTCGCCCGCCGCCAGAACGTCGCCAACCAGACCTACGCCATCTACCACTACCGGCAATCCCTCATCCGCACCAACTCCAACCTCCCGTTCTTCGTCGCCTCACCCAAACTGTTCGCGCTGATGCGGGATACCGGTAACGAAACGCTCGTGAATGAGAAAGGACTGCCTGCGGTCGGCTACAACGTTTCGCTGAACGACCACGATTTGCGTGTGTTCAAACTCGGCGACCAATACACCGGCATGGGACGCACGCGCCGCTGGCTGAATCGCGGCCTTTTCCAAGTAGTCTCCGGCATCAAGACTGGAAGCAACGCCAAGTATCTTCGCCTCTTGAGCGATGATGCACAAAAGAGTTTCCAGACAGTCGATGCCTCATGCTTCTTGGAAGACGAGGAGGCGATTGAGTTACCGGAAGACCAGAAGCTGAACGGGATTACCGGCAAGCGGTGTTTCGTGCGCTTTGAGATGGGAATGCCGGCGGACACAGATAGTGGGCTGCTGCCTTGCTATTACCAACCGCTGTCGCAAATCGCCATCAACTGGTCGCACGCAGCAGTTGCTTCGATGCGGGCGGAAGGACATTCGGACTTGGCGAACGCCGAATACCGGTTCCGTCCTTTCGACGAGCAGATTTCTTTCAGTTTTGCTGGGCAATACTGTCCGACATTCCGCCGCGCGAACGCTCCTATTTTTCTGAACGCCGCGTCTCGAATATTTCTGCGTCAGGGTTTTTCCAGCACCGACTGGCTTGGCGTGTTAAACTCGAAGCTGTTCCGCTACATCACTCGCGAATTGATAAATCACTCCGTCAACTTCGGCGTGGATGACATCAAAGAATTTCCTGCTCTGATTGATTGGAAGGAAATCGGCAAGTTAGCTGCACGCATTCTCAAGGCTCAGGAACGAAACTCGAATTACGATTACCCATCGAACGAGCAACAGGAGATCGACCGGCTGGTGTATGCGGCCTACGGGCTGAACGAGGCGGACATTCGGGAAGTGGAAGACTGGTATGTGCGGCGTTACCCGAGGCTGGCCGGCGCGCAGCGCCGGGCCCTCGCCGCCAAACAGGGCAAGACCGAGGAACAACTCACGACCCGCACGACGTTGCACCTGTACTGCGACGAAAGCCGTCATCTGCCGTACGACCGCGAGCCGTTCCTGTTGCTCGGTCTGCTGGCCTGTCCCGCCGCGCGCGCCCGCGAGTTGAACCAGCAACTCACCGCGCTCTGGAAAACGCACGGCCAGCCGCAGCATTTCGAGGCGAAGTGGACGAAGGTCAGCCCCGCCAAGGTGGAGTTTTACCGGGCGGCGCTGGCGTGGTTCATCGCGGCGGAGGACGTGACGTTCCGCTGCGTGATCCTGCCGGACAAGCAGCGGCTCTACGCGAAGTTGTCGGAGGAGAACCGGGATTTCCTCTATTACCGGCTTTACTACCAGTTCCTGCGCGGCGCTATCGAGCCGGAGAACCGGCACCGGGTGTTCCTCGACCTGAAAGACACCCGTGGCCGCGAGAAGATCGTCGAACTTAAACGCCGCCTCGCCGACGACGCCGACGACGCCAAGGCCGTGGAATCGCTCCAGCACGTCCACAGCCACGAAATCCGCCTGCTCCAAGTGACCGACCTGTTGCTCGGCGCGGTCGGTTTTGCCCGCCGTCCCGCCGCCGACAGGGAAAGCTCCGCCAAGCGGGCGTTGGTGAAGTTCCTCGAAGAAGAGCTCGGCCACCCGCTGACCGCCGACAGCCCGCCCGACGCCACCAAAGCCATCCTCGCAACCTGGCACGACCCGGATGCGTTGCTGCTATGACGACACCCGCGACACCTTCATGGCTGCCCGCCGCTCTCTTGCTGGCAAATTATCCGGACATCGCCGCCTTGGAAGTCGCGGCTTACGCGATTTTTCAGCGAGACTGGGCGAATAGCCCGGTGTTTCGTGGTGATGAGGTTCGCATACACCGTCGCCCGCACTTGGCGAATCCGACTCGCTGGAACACCTACTGGCATTGTGTGACAGAAGGCGAGCCGGAGCAGGCGCGAACGACGCCGATTGCGGATCGGCTGGAGCGCGTCCCGTGGTCACGCCCGGTGATTGAGAACGAAACGGATGTCGCCGCCGGCATCAAGGTTTGGGCCAACAACCGAGGGCGCAACCAGCACGTTTGTGTGTGGCTTGAACCGCAGAATTATCTCGTGGTGCTCAAGATCGCCTACGACCATTTCGTCTTGAAGACCACGTATTGCCCCGAACCGAGGCGGCGGATGCAGTTGCAGCGGGATTACAATGCCTGGAAAAAAACGGGCCGCGCCTTTTGAGCGCGGCCTAATGCACCTTCCACACATGGTGGTTGTGCCAACTCAATACATAGCGAAAACCGCGTCAGACGCAAGCCTTCATTTGAAGAAAATGCAACCCCCCGTCGAAACGGGGGCAGAGCTCCTGCCACACATGGTGTCTGAGCTAACACGAAAAGACCACAAGTCGCCGCCGCCGGCAAGCCCGCGTTGCTGGCTGGTCAAGTTCGCCCCGTTCCGCACCTCGTGGACGGAGATTGTCCAGCGGGGAACATTCACCTTGCGCGGCGTTCGCAGCCCCGTCGCCCGCAAACACCTCTCCGAAATGCGCGTCGGCGATCCGGTCCTTTTCTACCACAGCCAGAAGGACCTTGCCGTCGTCGGCGTCATGGAGGTTTCCCGTGACGCGTATCCCGATCCGACCAGCAGCGACCCGCGCTGGTTGACCTGCGACTTCATCCCGATACGGACTCTGGCTCGCCCCGTGACGCTGAAGGAAATCAAAACCGAGGCGCGCCTCTCGACCCTCGTTCTGGTTCGCCAACCCCGGTTGGCCGTGATGCCTCTGAGCGCGCAAGAATTCCAAATCCTCGCCGAGGAGCTTCCCGCGCGCCTGCCGTTTCGCGCACGAACCGGGCGGGAGATCGATGAGCGGGTGACCGGCTCTACGGGCTGACGAAAGAGGAGATCCAGATTGTGGAGGAGAGCGGAACATGAAGCCGATCCGCTGACTGGAACATGCGCGGAAGAAGCTGGCCCGGCGCGAAGTGGATGAGCGTGAAGTGGAACTTATGATTGCCCAGCCCGACTCGGTCGTGGACGGGCGGCCGCCGCGGCGAATTTTCATGCGCCGGTATCAGGATGCCATACTGCACACGGACATGTTGTTGCGGGTGGTTGTCGAGGAGACCGCTGGGGAGTTCGTGATTGTGACCCTTTACAAAACGTCGAAGCTCAAGAAGCATGAGGGAGGATCAGAACCATGAAAATCGAATACGACCGGGAGACGGATACGCTGACCATCACCCTGCGCGAAGCGCGAGTGAAGGAAAGCGATGAGGTGCGTCCTGGCGTCATTGCTGATTTCGGCTATGACGGCGGCGTGGTGGGATTCGAGATCCTGGACGCTTCCCTGCACATGGAAAAGCCGATGACCCTGGAATACGCCGTTGCTGAAACCGCATCAACCGTCCGCGAAAAGCCTGCGAAGAAATACCGCGCATGATCTCGCGGCAAAAGGTGGCCCAGGCATTCCTGCCTGTGCATCCACTGCATCCGCTCCATTCCAGACCGGAATGTCTGTGGCGCCGTGGGAGCGGGAGATCGACGAGCGGGTGTGCCGTCTCTACGGGCTGACGAAGGAGGAGATCCAGATTGTGGAGGGGGAGAAATGAGGGAAGCGGTTGACTTTGCTGGCGCGCGCCGACGCCGCTCTGGCAACGTCGCAGCGTGTGACTCGATATGAAAAACCCCATGGACCGGCAGCTTGAGAAGCGGCTTTCGGACCGGGCAGTGGCCATTGGGCGCGCGGGGGAGATCGGCGCGTTCGGGGAGTTGGTGGAGATGCTGCGGTCATCGTCGGCGAACGCGCGGCGGCTGTCGGCGTCGGCGCTGGGCAAACTGGCGTGGCTGGGAGTGGATCAGGCGGCAGCGGTGGCGGCGCTCGCGCCCGTGGCGCGCCGCGATCCGCACCCGCAAACCCGGCAGTACGCGATCAAAGCGCTCAAGGCGTACGGCGCGGCGGCGCAACAGTGTCTGCACGATCTGCAGGACATGGCCGGCAATTCTGCGGAGAAGGATTACATCCGTCGCGATGCGGCGGCGGCGGTGGCGTTCATCGAAGAGGCGGTGCGCATCCAGACGGCGGCAGCCGAGCGGCGTTGCCAGCGGTGCAACGCGCGGGTGACGGCGGAGGAATACGCCCGGTCGGAGCAGGTGTTTCAGCGGGTGTTCTGCGATCGTTGTTTCGACGAGGTGTTTCTGGCGCGGCGGAACTTCGAGACGCAGGTGGAGATCAACAAGACCGTCGAAGCGCGGGACGGCACGGTGGTGCAGTCGGCGGGCGAGCGGCGCATCGCCGACTGGCTGACGGCGCACGGGATCGCGTATCGGTACGATGCGAAGTTCCGGATCATCGCGGAGTTCCAGATTCGGCCGGACTTTTATCTGCCGGAGCTGGATGTGTATATCGAGTACTGGGGGTTGGACACGCCGCAGTACAAGATGAGCATGTACAAGAAGCAGATGCTCTATCAACAGGAAGGCAAGCGGCTCATCTCGATTCATCCGCCCGACTTGTCCAGCTTGGACGGGCTACTCACGGCCAAGCTGCGCCATCACGGGTTTCATCCATGACATCGGCGCGCGAAGCAAAGCCAGTCGGACAGCAGCGGGCGAGCCCGACAACGGACACGACCGGGAGATCGACGAAGCGGTGTCCGCCCTCGACAGCCTGACGCCGGCGAAAACCTGCCCGCCGATTGGCAGGCGGGTCAAAATCGTCGAGGAGAGCGCTTCCAAATGAAATTCACGCTTGAGCATCACGGCAGCGGGACGACGGCGTATGTGGCGGAGCAGTGGGGGCGGCGTTGGATCACGATGGATACCAGCCGCGTGCCGTTGGCGCTGGCGCGGCAACGGTTGCTGACGGCGACGTTCCCGTATTGCCAGCTCAAGGACGCGGCGCGCGGGCCGGCGGGCGGGTTTGTCTATGCGCGCAAACGGAACAAGAAGGGCGAGGATGTCGGCGGAATCGTGCCGCACATGACGCTGAAGAGCATCGCCAACCACGAGGGATCTCGGCTCATCCGCAAAACCTGCCGGGTCTGGTCGGGTTGCTCACGGCAAAACTGCACCTGTCCGGTTTTCTAAAATCGGAAGGTCGAAAAAGCCCTCCGTTGTACGGGTCTGATCCAGGGATATCAAAGAACGACCGCCCTTCCCGCAAAGACTTCGCCTTCGTCCTCGGTCCCGACCGGAAGATTTGGAGCGGGATGTCCGTTGCCGCGGAACAGGACGCGATCCTGCGCATCGAACCCGACCCGAGCGAGGTCTTCCCTCTCGGACGCGTCTCCGGCGCGTTCCGTTTTCTCTTTTTCCGAGACGACCTTGATGTGAACGGCGCTCCGAAAATCCGCCGCGCGATCTCCGCGCGGGAAGTCCTTGATGCCTCGCGGAAGACGGCTCCCCGCGCCATGCCTCCGCCGCTGTGATTGCCCGCGGACACACGGTGGGGCAGGATGACGAAGCATGAGACGCCCCATGGAACCGGAATCTCTCGCCGACGAAATCCTCGCCGAACGCGTCCTGCTCGGCCCCGCGAATCTCGCCGCGACAGCGGGGCTCGCCGACGGCGCGCGCGGATCTCCCGAAGGCGTTCCCTGCGCCCTCTATGATCCCGCGAAAGGGGAGGTGGAATTGCCCTGCGATGGAGGGTGGGACGATTGCAACGCGATCGTGTTCCGCGTCGGTTTGCGCGAGGGGGAAGGCGGCGAACTCCAAGTCACGGTGGAACGCGAAGGGATGCCTCGCCTTGTCAGCATCGGCGGCCTCGGCAGGTTCACGCGCGAGCGATGGAAGGGTTGGCGCGACGCGCTCTATCCCTCGGAAAACTTCGGGCTCGCCCCCGGCGCGCCGTTCGGGCGCGTGACGAAGCTCCGGATTCGCGGGTTTTACGGAGGACCGTTTCGCCTCGGAGAGGTCCGTCTCCGGAAGCGGCGTCTTCCGCGCGGACCGCGTCTGACAGACCGGGGTTTCGTGGCGGCGTGGGACTGGAGCCGTCCCGGCCTCGAGGCGGCGCGACGATCCGCGGAGCGAGGAGATCTTCCCGCGATGATCCGGGGGTTGCGCGCGTATTTTCAGGCGCGAACGCTCCCCGCGCTTCCTTTCGCGCGACGTTGGGCGTGGCCCTCCTCGCGGGAGGCGGCGGATCTCGCCTGCCGCAACGTGATCGCAGGCCGCGACTTCGGAGCTTCTTTCCATTGGGAGAGGGCGTTCCTGGAGGTCTCCGAGTCGGCGGGGCTCGACCGTCATTACTTTCTCGCGGATCTCCTCCACGCGTGGCAGGACACGCGCGATCCGCGTTACGCGGCGAAGCTGGACGAGTTCATCTCCGGCTGGATCGCCGCTTCGCCGGCGCCCTGCGGCCATGGAGGCAAGGGCAGCCGCGCGTGGAGCAGCCTCACCGCCGGCTGCCGGTTCAAGCGGACCTGGCTCCAGGTGTTCTTCAGCATGCTCGGCGAGCCTGCGTTTCGCGATCGGACCTGGTTCGATATGCTCAAGGCGATGCGCGAGCACGCCGTGTTTCTTCTGCGCTGGGGTTCGATGGGCGGGACGAACTGGACGGCGATCGAGGCGCACGCGATCGCGCTCATCGGCATCGCCTTTCCCGAGGATCGCGACTCGGCGGGATGGCGCGAGGAGGGCCTGCATCGGCTCTCCGTCGAGATCGCGGATTCCGTTTTTCCCGACGGCATCCATCAGGAGCTTTCGCCCGGATACCACATCAGCTCCGCCAACGCTTTTGCGGCGCCTTTCGAGGTCGCCGCGCAAAACGGAATCCCCACGCCGGCGATCTACGCCGAGCGTCTGCGCGCGATGTTTCGCGCGATGGTCGCGCTCGTCCGCCCCGATGGAACGCTCCCCTCGCACAACGATTCCGGCGGTTATCTCCGCCGCGAGGAGACCTTCTTTCGCGAGGGCGCCCGTCTCTGGAACGATCCGGAAATGCTCTGGTTGGGAAGCGGGGGTCGCGAAGGGCGCGTTCCGGAGATCCTGTCGCACGGATTCACGAGCGCCGGCCTTCTCGTCATGCGTTCGGGCTGGGATCCGCAGGACCGCTGGTCGCTTTTCGATGTCGGGCCGTTCGGCGCGGGGCACCGGCATGAAGACGCGCTCGGCCTGGAGACCTACGCGTACGGCGCGCCCTTCCTCGTGGACCCCGGCGTCGCGAACTACAACGACGACGCCTGGTTCCGTTTCTATCGCTCCACCGCCGCACACAACACGCTGATGGTGGACGGTGGTCCGCAGCAGCGAGGCAACGTCGAGACCCGGGAATCGTGGAGGCGGGATGTCTCGAAGGAGATCTTTTGGGCGACCAGCCGCGTCCTGGATGTCGGCGCAGGCGTCTATCCCGGCGGCTACCGGGGCGTGGAAGGCCGTTTCCTCCATCGCCGCGCGGTGCTGTTCCTGCGGCCGGACTACTGGGTGGTGGTGGATGAACTGGAAGGCGAAGGGCGGCATGCCGTCGAGGCGCTCTGGCATTTCGCGCCGATGGAAGTCGTCGCGGAGGGCGCGCGCGCGCGCGCCCGCCGCGGCGAGGCGCATTTCGAGATCGTCCCGCTCTTCGTGCGAGATCTTTCGGCGCGCGTTGTGCGCGGGCAGAGAGATCCCGTGCAAGGGTGGGTGGCCGAGCACCCGAAGAGCCTCCCCGCTCCCTGCGTCCTCCATCGGTGGGAAGGGGAACTTCCGATGCGCCAACTCTGGGTGCTCGCGCCTTCGTGGAATACGCCGCTTTGCCCAACGCTGCGGACGCTTCGCGTGGAGGAGGCCGCCGTTTCCGTCGAAATCGGGTTTGCCAATGGCGCGCGCGACATGCTCCGCGTCCATTGGGGCGGCTGGCGGCGTCCGGACTCGACGGCGGAACGCGCGGAGGCGTGGCTGACCGTCGAGCGCTTTGCGGCTGACGGAAAACGGCGCGCGGCGGCGGCGGCGCGCGGCGAAGAGAGCGCGCTTCAGGCCGGCGCGAAGGCGGCCGCGCGGATCGAGGAGTTCTGATCCGCTGTTCCGACGGAGACTCCGCTCCTCGCGCTTCAGGGGCGCGCGGCCAGGCGGCCCCATGCGTCGGCAACCTCTTCGACGGTCAGCGACGCGAGCGGATCGCGAGCGAGCACGAGGTGGCGCTCCGTGTCGAAGCAGGGGCCGTGCAATTCCGGTTTCGTGGGGCCGAACAGGCAGAGCGACGGACAACGGAGCGCGAACGCGAGGTGCATCGGGCCGGAATCCGTGGTGAGCATTCCGCGAGCTTCACGAATGAACACGGCGCTTTCACGGATGGAGCAGCCGCCCGGCGCGAAGTGGACCGCGGGATCGAAACGAGGGTGGCGGCGGATGAGGAGAGCGGCTTCGGCGTCGCCGACGAAAACCGTCGCGAAGCCTTGGCGCTCCCGAATCCGTTGCGCCATCTCGAAGAAGTTTTCGAGCGGCCACCACTTGGCGGAATGGCTTCCGAATGCATGCATGGCCACGTAACCGCCGGCGGGCGAGGCGCCTTTCAGCCACGGGAGGAAGTCCCGCCGGTAAGGGGCTTCGTCCGCCGCGTCGAGAAAGACTTCGGTGCGCAGTTCTTCCACGGGAATACCGACCGATTCGAGAAGGCGCTTCTTGTGGAGCATGAAATGTTCGGGGGGATTCGTGCGCAAGATCGTGTGGGTGAGCCATCCCGCGCGGCGGCTTTCTCCCCAGCCCACGCGCATCGGCGCGCGCGTCCAGCGCGCGAGAGGCACGATGTCCGGATCGTTCGCGTGAAGGATGATCACAAGGCCGAAGCGGCCGCCTCGCAACGCCGTCAGAGTCCGAAAAAGCTTTTTCCCCTTGCCGTAATACGGCAGGAGACGGTCGGCGTGCGGATTGTTTTTGAAAATTTCGATGCGTCGTACGTGCGCGAACATCGTGATGCGCGCCTCGGGATAACGCCGGCGCACCGCGCGCAGAAACGGAGTCGCCATGACCGTGTCGCCGATGGCCGTCGTGCTGACGAGGAGGATGTTCACGCGGCAAGCGGCGAACGGCGCGCGGGAGGAGATGGGAAGCGGTAGCGGAGGAACCACTCGCGCGTCCCGCGCCGAAGGGAGACGAGGCGGCCGCGTGCGGCGGCGGCCAATCGGAGGAACCCGCGCCCTTCGACCAAGGTCGGCGCGCCGCGACCTCCGACGATCCGGGGCGCGAGCGTCACGAACATTTCGTCCACCAACCCCGCGCGGAAAAAGGCGTCGTTGAGGGTCGGCCCGCCC
>JABWAM010000074.1 GCA_013360985.1 Verrucomicrobiia bacterium
GGCCGCCGCCTTGACGGGCCGTTTGCCTTTGCGCGGCGTCTTCTCGGCGGCGGGTTTCGTCTCGGGCGCCGCAGGCGCGGGTTTCTCCGCGGGCGAAGGCTTCTCGCCGGCGGCGTCGGTTTCTTTTTTCACCTGGTCGGACATGGATCGGTCAACTCCTGGAGTGATGGATGCGGCGCGGCGTCAAACCTTGCCGGCCTTGGCGTCCTTGTTGCGAATGACGCCCACGGTCTTGCGCGGGCCTTTGCGCGTGCGCGCGTTCGTGCCGGTGCGCTGGCCGCGAACCGGCAAGCCGCGCTTATGGCGAATGCCGCGGTAGGCGCCGATCGCCATGAGGCGGCGAATGTTCTGCTGAATCTCGCGGCGAAGATCGCCCTCCACGACAAGCTTGCCCTCGGCAATCACGTGGCTGATGCGGTTGATCTGCTCGGGCGTCAGGCTCTTGGCCCGAAGATGGGGGTCGATCTCGGCTTTCGCCAAGATCTCCCGCGCGCGCGCCGGCCCGATGCCGTAGATGTACGGCAGCGAAGCTTCGATCCGTTTGTTGTCGGGAATGTCTACTCCGAGAAGGCGAGGCATGGCGTTATCCTTGGCGTTGTTTGTGGCGGGGTTCCGAGCAGATCACGCGAACCACCCCCTTGCGGCGCACGATTTTGCACCGTTCGCAGAGCCGTTTGACTGAAGCGCGTACTTTCATGAAATGGAATCGGAGGCTTCCTTGCGGCGGACGATTCGCCCCGTGGAAAGGTCGCAGCAGGACATTTCCACAGTCGCCGAATCCCCGAGGCGAAGAGAGAGCTTCTCCCGCTTCGCCTTTCGCGACAGATAGGCAAGCACCTCGTGGCCGTTCGGCAAACGCACGCGGAATGTCGCGTTCGGCCGCACTTCGGCCACCGTGCCTTCGACCCGGATCGGTTCTTCGCCCATCATGTTGGTTTGCTCGTGTTTCGCCGTCGCGCGCGCCGTCGCGCGCCGTCACGGACCGCCTCCATGTTTAAGTTTTTGTTGAATCTCCTCCGCTTTCCCATCCGCGACCGTCAGGATCTCCGGCCCCTGATCGGTCACCAGGACGGTGTGCTCGAAGTGCGCGGAGGGTTTTCCATCCTCGGTCACCGCCGTCCATCCGTCGCGCAGGATGCGAACTCCCGGCCGACCGAGGTTGACCATCGGTTCGATGGCCAAAATCATTCCCGCCTTCAGGCGCGGCCCTTGTCCGGGCCGCCCGAAGTTCGGAATCTGAGGTTCCTCGTGCAGGCTTCGTCCGATCCCATGCCCGACGAATTCGCGCACGACGGAAAAGCCGTGTCGGGTGACGTAGCTCTCCACCGCATGCGAAACATCGGATAATCGCGCACCGGCGCGCGCCTTGTCAATCGCGAAATAAAGAGATTCTTCCGCGACCTCCATGAGCCGCCGCGCCTCGGGCGAAACTTCGCCCAGGGCCACCGTCGTGGCGGTGTCGCCCACCCAGCCTTCGAACACCACGCCGAGGTCCAAGCTCACGAGGTCTCCGTATTGCACGCGCGCGTCCCGGGGCGTGCCATGCACCACCTCCTCGTTCACCGAGACGCAGATGTGCCCCGGAAAATTCTTGTAGCCGAGGAACGGGCTTTTCGCTCCGCGCGCGCGAATCATCTCGCCGGCGCGCCGATCGATCTCGCGGATCGTACGCCCCGGCTCGATCCATCGCGCGAGGGCATCGAGCAAATTCGCCGCCAGCGCGCAACTGCGGCGAATCCCGTCGATCTCCTCCGGCGTGCGGATCGCGATCATGCCGCGCACGCCTCCCAAACCGCGGCATAGAGCCTCTCGGGCGCGACGTCGGCGGCGATCTCCGCAAGCTTGCCCTGACGACGGTAAAACTCCACGAGGCGCGGCCCTCCGCTGTTGTAAATCCGCCAGCGCGCGCGCAGAACGTCGAGACGATCGTCCGCGCGTTTCTCGAGCGCGCCGCCGCATGCGTCGCAAACGCCGGGTTCCCGCGGAGGCAGATGCGTGGCGTGATACACCTTGCCGCATCCGGAGCATCCGATCCGGCCGATGATCCGCGCCTCGACGGACGTCTGGGAAATTTCGAGATGCAGCGCGCGGTCGAGGAGGGTGGCGCGCTCGCGCAGGAGGCGGTCGAAGCCTTCGGCCTGCGCAACGGTGCGGGGAAAGCCGTCGAATACGAAGCCGTCGCGGTTTCCTTTCCTCAAACGTTCGGCGACAAGGCGAAGCACGAGATCATCCGGCGCGAGCCGTCCAACGGCGAGATGTCCGGCGGCCTCGCGTCCAAGCGCGGTCCCCGCCGAAACCTCGGCGCGAATCATGTCGCCGGTGGAGAGATGCGGGACCTCGAGACGCTTCGCCAGCCACGCGGCGGCGGTCCCCTTGCCCGAGCCAGGCCCGCCCAACAGGACGATCCGCCGGCGCGCAACGCCCTTCGAAGCCTGGACCGAAATCATACGCCGACGGCGCGCGCGCGCGCGCCGGGAAATTCTCCGTTCCGCTTAAAAAACGCGCCGTTCATGGAATCTCGAAAAATATCGCATCCCGCGCTCCAATACAATGAACGAGTGGCGTCCGTGATCCTCACATGCCCAACGACAGGATGAGATTGATGGAACGGACGCTTAATTGCGGACCAACAAGCCTGTTGCGCCCCATCGCCGAACGCATCTTTCGCAGTCTTGAGGTTATTCGATTTGCGGTCTAGCGTGGGACCCGCCATGCACGCCATCGCGACGCGTTCTCTCACCAAACATTTCCGATCGACCTGGCGGCGACGGGTCGTGGGGCTCGATCACTTGAATTTCGCCGTCCGCGAAAACGAAGTCTACGGCCTGCTCGGCCCGAACGGCTCCGGAAAAAGCACGACGCTCAAGCTGATCCTGGGCCTCTATCAGCCCTCGGAAGGCGAAGCCGACATCTTCGGGATGAGCGTCGAACGCACGGTCTCGCGAACCAGCGTCGGCTATCTTCCGGAGAATCCCTATTTTTACCGCTATCTCACTGGCGCGGAGACCGTGCGCTTCTTCGGACGACTCTGCGGCATGCGCGGGCGACGCCTCGAGGAGAAAGTCTCCGAACTCCTCGCCCTGGTGGGATTGGAGGCGCATCGCGACCGCCGCCTCGCCGGCTATTCGAAAGGCATGCTCCAACGCATCGGGCTCGCGCAGGCGCTGGTTCACGAGCCTCGCCTCCTCCTGCTCGACGAGCCGACCGCGGGGGTGGATCCGATCGGCTCGATCGAAATCCGCGATCTCATCCTCAAGCTCCGCGGCATGGGAAAGACGATCCTCCTCTGCTCCCATCTGCTCGATCAAGTGCAGGACGTCTGCGATCGCATCGGGATCCTCCACTACGGAAAGATGATCCTCGAAGGCGACGTGAAAGGCTTGCTCGCCCGAAAGGATCAGTTCCAGTTCACCTGCGAAGGCCTCGACGACCCCGCCCGCGCCCGGGTGCGCGAAGCGATCCGCGCCGCGGGCGGCCGCCTCATCTCCGAAGGCAATCCCGCGACGACGCTCGAACACCTCTTTCTCCAATCGGTTCGCTCCGCCGACCGCGGAAAGGCCGCTCCCTCGGGAGCAACCCGCCCCGTGGACCTTCCCACCGCCGAACGCCCATGAAGACCTCGACTCCCCGACTCGGCTTCTCCTTCGGCCGCCTCTGGACCATCGGCCGCAACACGATGACGGAGGTGATCCGCCAAAAGTTCTTTTATATCCTGCTCGTCTTCGGCCTCGTGGTGATCGCGAGCTCGCGCTTCTTCGCGCAGTTTTCCAGCGTCGAACAGATCAAGTTCATCAAGGATTTCAGCCTCGCCGCGATGACCGTCTTCGGCGCCCTGATCGCGATGGTGGGCACCGCCGAGCTTCTCCCTTTGGAACTCGAGAACCGGACGATCTATCCGATCCTCGCCAAGCCGGTCCATCGCACGGAGTTCCTCCTCGGCAAGTTCGCCGGGATGGCGATGTTGCTCCTCCTCACGATCCTGCTCATGAGCCTGATCTTCGAGGGACTGCTCCTCTCCACCGAACACCAACTTCTCGCGAGCGCGGCCGCGAGCGCCTCCGCTCCCGGCGCCGAGGTCAGCGCCCAGGAAATCGCCGACCAAATCCTCCATCAGACGCGCGACCCGGCCCTCCTCAAGGCCATCTTCCTCATCGGGATCAAGGCGCTGATCGTCTGCGCGATCAGCCTGCTCATCTCCACCTTCGCCACCTCGGTGATCTTCAATGTGATCTCCTCGGTGATCATTTACATCTGCGGCCACCTCGAAGCCGGCGCGCGCCAGGCCTCGCTCGGCGATCAATCCCCCATCGTCCGCGGCCTCATGCTCGTCGTCGCCTTCTTCGTGCCCGATCTCAGCGCCTTCAACCTCGCGGACGCCGTGGTGCTCGGGCAGCACATCCCCCTCCGCCTCGTGGCGAACACCGCCGCCTACGGGATCTTTTACGCCGCGATCGCCCTCGCCCTCGCGATCCTCATCTTCCAGGAAAAAGAGATCTGAGGCCGCCATGCGGAAACGCGCCCTCCTCGCCGTCGCGCTCCTTCTCCTCGCCTTCGCGGCAAAGGGACCGTGGGAGCATCACCTCCGCGCCCAACGCCACGCGCGCCGTCTCGGCGCCGGAGAAAGCCTCAGCGTGGAGCTCCGCGCCCGCCTCGGCCAAAACCTCGCGGTGGCGCTGCTGAGCGGATTTCGCGGGATCGTCGCCGATTTCGTCTGGCTCGGCGCGCACACCGCCTGGGAAGATCAGAAGTGGTACAAGATGCGCGAAGGCATCGAACTCGCCGTCCTTCTCCAGCCGCACTCGATCTCGTTCTGGGACATCGGCGCGTGGCACTTCGCCTGGAACGCGAGCTACGGCGAGAGCGTCAACCCGAAATATCCGAGCGACGCCTATCGCCTCAAGGTTCAGCGGGACTGGATTCTCGCCGGCAAAGCCTTCCTCGAACGAGGCATTCTGAACAACCCCGAAAGCTGGGACCTGAAGTTCAAGCTGGGCTGGATCTACTACCAGAAACTCAACGATCCCCTCGGGGCGGTCCCGTGGTTTCAACAGGCCGAAGCCGATCCCGAAGCCCCTCTTTACGTCGGACGCATGGTCGGCCACATGTTCGTGAAGGGCGGTCGGCATGACAAAGCCTACGCATGGTGGAAGCGGCTCTGGTTCGAGGACCACGCCAAGCATCCCGAGCAACTCTGGTACAAGATCGCCCAGTGGGGCCGCGAGGCCGAGGAGAAGCTGCGCATCCCCACCTCGCAAAGGGTCTTTCCGCCGGTGCAAAAAAAGAGTAAGGTCCCCAACTCCCGATGAAGTATGCCATCCTCGGCGATATCCACGCCAACCTCGAAGCGTTCCAGGCCGTCCTCGAAGACGCGCAAAAGGAGAAGGTCACGCACTATGCCTGCGTAGGGGACGTCGTCGGCTATGCGGCCAACCCGCGTGAATGCCTCGAGTTGGTTCGCAAGCTAAACTGTCCCGTGGTGAAGGGGAACCACGACGAGTACGCCTCCCAAAACGACGAGTGCGAACACTTCCGCCCCATGGCGGCGGAGGTCATCAAGTGGACTCGCCGCGTCCTCGACGACGAGGAACGCGCCTGGCTCCGCGATCTCAAATTCGTCCGTTTCGTCGAATCCTTCACGATCGTCCACGCCACCCTCGATATGCCGCACAAATGGGGTTACGTGATGGACAAGCTCGCCGCCGCGTCGAGCTTCAGCTACCAGAACACCTCCGTCTGTTTCTACGGCCACACCCATCAGCCGTGCGCCTTCATCCGCGACGGCGTCGTGCGCGGCGGCCAGTTCGAAAAACTCCGAGTCGAACCCGGCAAAAAATACTTCATCAACGTCGGCAGCGTCGGCCAGCCCCGCGACGGCAACCCTCTCGCCGCCTACGTGGTGTATGACATGCTCTCGAACATGATCTCCCTGAAGCGCTTGCCCTACGACCTCCGGACGACGCAGCAGAAGATCCTCGAGGCCGGCCTCCCCGAGAAATGCGCGACCCGCCTCGAAATCGGCAAGTAAAACGCGCGCTCCTTCTCGCCGCGCTGGCGGGCTTCGCCGCCGCGCGCGCGACGGCGCAGGTGGACGCCGAGATCGCCTTGGAACGCGAGGCGCTCCTGCTCTACGAGCCGATCCGCGTCCTCGTCCAACTCACGAACCTCTCTCCGAAACCGCTCGACCTCGCGCGCGCCGCCTCGGAAAAGCCGTGGCTCGAAATTTTCGTCGCCCGAGCCGACGACACCGCCGTGCCGCGCACCGCGAAACCCTGGAGCCCCCCCGCCGCCCTCCTGCTTCCCGGACAAAAACGCATCCTCGAGACGAACATCCTCCCCGCCTTCCAGATTCGCGAGCCTGGCGATTACCGCATCCACGTTCGCGTCAACGACCACGGACGCCCCGCCGCCGCGCGAACCCTTAAACTTTCCGTGGAACGCGGCACAACCCTCCGTCAGCAGCAAGCCCTCCTCCCGCCCGCGGAGACCTCCGCGGACTCGCGAACCCGCCTTTACACGCTCCTCCTGCATCGCCAAGGCGAAACACGCGAACTCTTCGTCCGCGTGGAAGATCCTCAACAGGAGCGCGTCTTCGGCGCCTTCCGCCTCGGGCCTTGGGTGAACTCCGCGGATTTGGAAACGAAAGTGGATCGCGAAGGATCGCTGCACGTCCTCCAACGCGCCGGCGCCCGCGTCTTCCGCTATTCGCGCGTCATGCCCAACGGAAAAATCCAACCGCAACGCGTTTTCTCCAACATCGGTTCCCCCCCGCATCTCGCGCTCCTCGGCAACGACGCCATCGAAGTCGTCGGCGGCGAAGAAATCGTCCTCGAAAAGGGCAAGCCGGAAGGCCTGATCCCCACCGCGCCCCTCGCCTCGCCGCCGAGATCTCCTCCCTCGCCTTCGCCCAAAGGAAACGGGTTTTGACGGCCCCAAATCCCCGCGTAAGGCGTGGAGGAGTCCATCCTCGGTCGAGGAATATGCGACGCCCTCGCCACATTTTGGACTCAAGCTGCGGCCGCAGCGCCCTCCCTCGCTTCGCGACCGAGCGGATTTTTCTCAAGCGCGGACGGTGGAAAGGGAGGGCGAGGCCGCCGGCCGAGCCGTCGCATCCTTCTTGCGAGAAGTCCGGAATTTCGACACGCCCCACCCGCCCGGTCCTCCATGGATAATAAGGAAGGAAGCTCTCTGAAAATGGAGCTTATCCGTGGATTTGGGACGGCGGGCGCCCTCTCCTTCTCCCGTCGTTGACGGACTGAAGACGGCGGCGCCCTCCCTTCCTGGCGAACCCTCGGACGCGCAGAAAAGATTTCGAACGCGAAAGGAACGTTGGAAGAAACGCGGACTAACGATAGCCGGGAAGGAACTGTTTCTCGGCGGCAAACAGCTTCAAGGTCATTTCCCGAATTTCCGACGGACTGCAGACCGCGGCCGTCAACGGATCGAGCAGGAGCGCGTGAATCGCAGCTTCCTTCGATCGCGTGATCGCGGCGGTCGCCGCGAGATCGAACATCGCCATGTTCGACGCGCAGAGCGCCGCCATCTGCGGCGGGAGGCGGCCGTAACGGGTCGGGCGGACGCCGCCGCGGTCCACCATGCAGGCGACCTCGACGCAGCCGTCGGCGGGAAGATTGGCGATGAGCGCGTCCGATCCTCCGCGCGTGTTCATCACGTTGCCGTAGATTCGAAACGGCACATCCTTCTCGCGCGCCTCGATGATCCAACTCGCGTACTCGTAGCTGCGCTCCCAGGCGATCGGCTCGCGTCCGTCGAGCATCGCGAGACGCGACCGATCGGCGCGCTTCCGCCATTCCGGCCAGTTGCTCGCGTAGAAACGGCTCTCCCCGTGATAACGCGGCCGCGCGTAGCGTTTCAGGAGGTCTTTTCGCTTGCGGTAGTAAGGCAAATACTCGGAGAGATGCCCGCTCGATTCCGTGATGAACGCCCCGAAATGGAGCATCATGTCCTTGCGGAAGAGGTCTTCGGCGTCCTCCGGATCCGACGGGCGTCCCGCCAGGTCCTGCTGCGCCTTTTTCTTCAGGATCGGATAGAGATCGCGTCCCCGGTGCTCCAGCTTCGTGAACCAGGAGAGATGGTTGATTCCCGCGCATTCCCAGGTCATTTCCCCATAAGGCGCCCCCGCGCGCTTGGCGAGGAGTTGACTGGTGCCCTGCACGGAATGGCAGAGGCCGACGACCGCCATCGCCCTCGCGCGTCCCGCGGCGAGACAGAGCATGTTCATCGGATTGGTGTAGTTGAGCACCAGCGCCTCCGGGCATAACCGCTCGGCGTCCGCCAGCATCTCCAGCCACACGGGAATGGTCCGCAATCCCTTGAACAACCCGCCGGGCCCGATGGTGTCTCCGATGCATTGATCCACTCCGTAGCGCGCGGGAATGTCGTTGTCGTGCCGCACGCACTCCACGCCGCTCACCTCGATGCAGTTGACGAGATAATCCGAGCCCCGCATCACCTCGCGGCGATCCGGCGAAGAAATCACCTTCCAGTTCGTTTTTCCGAGCTTCGCCGCAAGCCTCTCGATGAGCCGGTGCATCGTACGCAACCGGAAACGGTCAACGTCCACAAGAGCAATCGTTCCGCCGCGCTCACCGGGGATCTGCAGCACATCGTTGACGAGGCGCGGGGTAAAGGCGCTCCCCGCGCCGAGCATTGTGAGCTTGATCGGACGCGGAAGAACGCCCGGCAACCCCTGACGCTCCGCATCTTGGGTGTGCGCGGCATGACCTTCGGACTTTGTGGATTTGCTCATAAAAAGAAGGGAGGGACGCCGTCCCCTTTTGCCAATCCGCCTCGGGATGTCAACCCTTGCCGAGAAGGCGCAAGAGTTCGAGCCCCGCGTCGTCGGCGGTCGAGCCGAGGGCCATCGCGCCGATCCCATCGAGGGCCACGGCATTTCCCCGCCCCAACCCTGCTTCGATCTCCACGATGGCCGCCGCGCTCACGCCTTCCGCGGCGCGCGAAACCCGAGGAGCGCCCGCACGCGCGGCGCGCGCCCATTTCTCCTCTTCCGCGAGGAAAGCGAAGATCGCGCTCCCGCGGTCGGCAAAGGCCGTCGCGAGCGTCCACCACGCGACGCTCGGTTCTCCCGCGCCCTTTACCGTCCAAGAGTTCGACGACGGCTCTCGCGGCTCGAGAAACAGCAGGTCGCCCTCTGCGAGCTTCCGCAGGTCGCTCCCATGCGCGCTGATCACGAAACCGAGCGCGAAACGATACGCCAGGCTCCCGCGAATCCCCGCGTCGTCCAAACGCCGTCCCCAAACGGCCAGCGCCTCCAGAAAAGGGCGTTTGACGGGACAAACGCCCGCGGCGCGTTCGAGGGAGAGCATGCGGAAAATCTACGCCGGAAGCGTTGCGCTTCGAAAGGGGAAACTCGTCTCCCAAGGAGGACCGGCCAAAGACGGCGACGCCAACTCCGGGTTGGCGCGCCGATTCGGCCCTCCTCTCCTCCGATACCTCGCGGTTGGCCCTCGGGAAAAGGGGCGTTGCCGCGGGAACAATCCGCTTGCGCTGCCGTCGAGATTGGGCGGCTCGGCCGGCGGCCTCGCCCTCCCTCGCTTCGCGAGGAGAGGAGATGGAGGGAGATGGCGCAACGCTCAACTTCGCAAGAACACCTTCGGATCCTTGGAGAAAGATCTCGAACGGCAAAGGTAGGGCGAGGCCGCCGGCCGAGCCGCGCAAAAGGTTTCGCATGCGGAAGGTAGGGCGAGGCCGCCGGCCGAGCCGCGCAAAAGGTTTCGCATGCGGAAGGTAGGGCGAGGCCGCCGGCCGAGCCGCGCATCGGTGAGGAGTTCGGGAGGAGTTCCCCCATGCCAGATCGCGACAGGAGATGGATGGGGACGGCGCGTCGCCCGGCTTCGCGGGAAAATCCCCCGGACGCATGGAGGAAAGGTTTCGCATGCGGAAGGTAGGGCGAGGCCGCCGGCCGAGCCGAAGATCCCCGAAGAAAGAATTGCCCACGAAGACCTCCTCGGACCCCGAGAGCCGTCCGAGGCCGAGGAGAAGAGAGCGCCAAAGCCGATCCCTGCCAAGGCAGGACGCCGTCTTGGGCGCGGTCTGCTTGGAGCCCACCGAGAGACCTTCCCTCCCCCCGCGAACCTCGAACGTCGCACCTCGAACGCCTCCTCGCCCCCCTCTTCTCCTCCGATTCCTCGCGGTTGGCCCTCGGGGAAAAGGGACGTTTCCGTGGGAA
>JABWAM010000386.1 GCA_013360985.1 Verrucomicrobiia bacterium
GCGCCACCGGCGCGCGAAAGACCTTTGCTGAAGGGGAAAGCCTCAGCGATCCCGAAACAATCACGCGGAGGGGATGCTCGCGCTGCCCGCGGCGGAGGCGCGCCGCGCGCAGCGCCGGATCAGGGATGCCCATGCTGTCGTAGTCGAGCGCCGTCGTCGCCCCGACGATCAAGGCGTCGGCGCGCGCGCGGAGCTCGAACATGCGCCGACGGTCTTCGCGGCTCATGAACTCCGTCGGCTCGCGGGCGGCGGAGGTCGCCTTCCCATCGAGGCTCATCGCCATGTTCACGAAGACGCGGGGACGCATCGAGGCCTTTCCTTGGAGCCAGGGTTGAAAACGCGGCGCGCGGCGGCGGCAATGTCGTCCCGGGGCTTTTCCCGGACGGGGAGCGCGTCGCACCGGTTGGATTTCATCGCCCAAGGCTTGCCGAGCGCGCGCCCGCGTTCAAGTCCGCGCGCGGAAACGGAGAACGGAAATTTCAGGGGGCGCCGGCGACCTGCAGACCCGCAACGCCGACGCGGGTCTTCGGGAAGAAATGCGCGAGGATCGCGCGATAATCGGCGCCCTGTTTCGCCATTCCAAAGGCGCCGCGTTGGCAGAGCCCGACGCCGTGGCCGTATCCGCTTCCGCGGAACGTGATGCGTTCGCCCGCGCTTCCGTCGGGAAGACGGTTGCGTTCAAGCGTAAAGAGCGCGCTCTTGAGGACGGACCACCCGAGGATCGCGCGGAGGCGCTCGGCGGAGAGACGCTTCTCCTCTTTGCCCACGCCGACGGCTACCTTGAGGACGCGTCCGTTCGGAGAACGCTCCGCGATGCGGAGAGCGAGCGGCCCCGAAATCGAGATCCCCTCGGCGCGAAGCGCCTTGCGCAAGGCGGCCGCATGAATCTCATACGTCCACTTCGCCGCGCCCGAGTGGGCGCACCAAGGGCAGGAAGCGTTCCCCGGCATTTTGAGCGCGCTCCCTTTGCCGAAAGGATCGGAGATCGGCCAGATCGCCGCCGCCGATTCGGTGCGTCCGCCGCAATTGGCGTGAAAGAACGCGGGGAAAAGCAGGCCTTCGTATTGGAGCACCTCTCCGCGCGTCGCCTCGATCGCCAGCACGACGTTCTTATAGAGCGCCGTCCGCCCCCGATACGCCTGCGAAAGGTTGGCGACGAGGTCGTACGGCCGTTCCCGCGACGAGATCGCCTGAAACAGGGCGTGCGTGCGCGCGGCGACCGCCTGCGCCTTGAGCGCTTCCAACGGACTCGTCGGGCTCATCTCGCGGCCGATCACGCCGAGCAAATAATCTTCCACGTCGAGTTCGTTGACCGCCGCCCATCCGTGGCCGTGGACCGGCATGACGCGCACGGCGCCTTGGTATTCGCGCTCGCAGACTGCGCGCAGGGCGTCGTCGAACGAAGGCGCTTCGCGGACCACGGCGATCCGGACGACGGGAGAAGCCGACTCCCCCGCGCCGAGGGGGCAAACGCCCCCGGCGAAAAGGCAAAGCAACAGGCGAAGGACACGCATGAAAGTCGTCGCTTGAGAATCTCCAAATTACTCCCCCCCAAGGGGTTGAGACAAGCTCCAAATCCCCGCGTCAGGCGTGGAGGAGTCCATCCTCGGTCGAGGAACATGCGACGCCCTCGCCACACTTTGAACTCAACGGCTCGGCCGGCGGCCTCGCCCTACCTTTCCCGTGCGATATCTTTCTCCATGCGTCCGGGGGATTTTCCCACGAGGCCGAGGGGCAC
>JABWAM010000387.1 GCA_013360985.1 Verrucomicrobiia bacterium
GCCTCGCGGCTGGAGGCCTTGTTCTCGTCGCCGCCTTCGGCGCGTGGGCGCATTCGCGCGTCATGGCGCGCTACGGCGCCGCCAACACCGAACTGGAGCGCGATCTCCGGCAAGCCCCCCCTCGGCGCATGGTGATCTGGGCCGGCAACGCCCATCTCGCCTGGTTTTTCGCCGGACGCGCCTGGTGTCCGCTCCACGCCGACGCCGCCGAATCGAAGGCCTGGTGGGAAACGCGCGAGGGGAAAAGCCGCGCACGCCAGCTCGAAGGGCGAATCCCGGCCGCCGCGCGCGAAATTCATCTCGCGCGTCCCGATCTCGCTGCCGTGTGCGACCTCCTCGTGCTTCAGGGGCCGAGCGCCGCGATGCTTCGGCGTCTCGACGAACGCCTCGCCGCGGTCGCCCCCGGATTCAAGACGACCGATTTCGCCCACCCGTCCAGCGACTGGCTGCCGATCGCCGCCGACGAAGGCGGGGCGCTTTCTTCGCCGCCCGCGTTTTTCCCGGAGACCTCCCCGCTCCCATGGATCCGCGTCTACGACCTCCGTTCCGCCCGATCTCCGCGCCCAGAGGGATGAAATGCGGCGGCGGGCATTCGCTCCCGCCACCGCCCTTTCTTGGAGAGATCTCCGGCCGGATGGCGCGCAACTTTTTGGCGCCGTCGTTGTTTGACCCCATAAGCAATCAACCCTCTCCACTATGAAAGGACTTATGAACTCCACCCTTCTCCTCGCCATCGGTTGGATCGTCGCCTTGAGTTTGACGCCGGCGCTGCACGCGGGAGACCGCGGCGGCCGCGGCGCGCATGCCAAGAAAGCGCATGGGAACCACGCCCATCCCGCGAACCCCAAACCCGACACGCCCGGCACGCGCGATCCCGGCGTCAACGCCCGCCAACATCGCCAGCGGGATCGCACCGCCCAAGGGGTGCGCTCTGGCCAACTGACCAAGGACGAAGCGCAGGAAATCATCGCCCAACAAAAGACGATTCGCGCGGAAGAAAAGGCCTACAAATCCGATGGCACGCTTACCAAGGAGGAACGCAAGGATTTGCATCAGGACCTCAATGCCGCCAGCAAGAACATCTTCGAGGAAAAGCATGATGCCGAAACGCGCCCCGGCGTGACACCCGCGGAACCCGGCGCGCCCGGCACGCGCGATCCCGGCGTCAACGCGCATCAAGCGGCCCAAAAGAAACGCATCGTCGACGGCGTTCAGGACGGAACGCTCACGAAAAAGGAGACGGCAACCTTGGCGCACAAGGAACAGCAGATCGCGCGGCTCGAGAAAAGGCTGAAGGAGGACGGCGCGCTCTCCCTCGAGGAGCGCGCCCGCCTGAAGGATCAGTTGCGCAGCCTGAGCGCCGAGATCTATCGCCAAAAGCACGACGCCCAAACGGCGGCGACACCTCATTGATCCGTGAAACGCGCGCCGGCGCGCGCCGCGTTTTTCCAATCCCTCCCCCGCTCCGCCGTCAAGGCGGAGCGGGTTTGCGCCGGCGCGCGCGCCGCGTTCAAGCAAAAGGTCTCGACGTCAAAATGATTCGTCGGACTCCTCTCGCGGTTGAGATCCCGCAACCCTTGGGCGCGAGACATCCCAAATCCACGGATCAGTTCGATTTTCAGAGAGCAACCCTCATTATTATCCATGGAGGATCGGAGAGGTGGGTCGTGTCGAGATTCCAGACTCCCCACACGAAGGGTGTGACGGCTCGGCCGGCGGCCTCGCCCTCCCTTTCC
>JABWAM010000075.1 GCA_013360985.1 Verrucomicrobiia bacterium
GACGAATCAGTTCGCGTAAAATAACGGACTTTCTCCATACGAATTATCATGGGCCAGAAATGCCATCCCATTGGGCTTCGCCTCGCGCTGTCGAGAGACTGGCGTTCGCGCTGGTACGCGTCCGGACCCGATTTCCGCAAGTTCCTGCACGAGGACCTCGCGATCCGCGAGCATCTGCGCAAGAAGCTCGAGCAGGCCGCCGTCCCGCGCATTGACATCGAGCGCGCCGCGCAGCGGATCCGCGTCACGGTGCATACCGCGCGCCCTGGGATCGTCATTGGCCGCAAGGGATCCGAACTCGACAAGCTCAAGGAGGAGATCGGCAGCCTCACCTCGCTGCGCGAAGTTTACGTCACGATCGAGGAGGTGCCTCAGCCGGAGACGAACGCGCAGCTCGTGGCGGAAAACGTTGCGCTCCAGATGGAGCGCCGCATTTCGTTCCGCCGCGCGATGAAGAAGGCGATCCAGACCGCGCGCAACCTCGGAGTGGACGGGATCAAGATCCAGTGTTCCGGTCGCCTCGGCGGCGCGGAGCTTGCGCGGATGGAGCGTTATCACGAGGGGAAAGTCCCGCTGCAAACGCTCCGCGCCGAGATTGACTACGGCTTCAGCGAAGCGATGACCGTCTACGGCAAGATCGGCGTGAAGGTGTGGATCTACAAGGGCGACAAACGCCCCGCGCTCAAGAAGGTCGCCTGACCTCCTTCCGGAAAACTTTCAAGCCTCGCGCCCTTCGATTTTTCTGAAACCTTTTTCCCTGAATCCCGATGCCCTTGATGCCCGCCAGAGTGAAGTATCGCCGCATGCAGCGCGGCAGCCGCGCGGGCATGGCCAGCCGCGCGACGCGCATCGATTTCGGCGCCTACGGGCTGCAGACCTTGGATCGGGCGTGGGTGACCACGACGCAGCTCGAGGCCGCGCGCGTCGCGCTCACGCGCAACATGAAGCGCAAAGGGAAGGTGTGGATCCGCATTTTTCCGGACAAATCGGTTTCCAAAAAGCCGCTCGAGACGCGCATGGGGAAGGGGAAGGGCGCGCCCGAGACCTGGGTGGCGGTTGTGCGCCCGGGGAATGTGCTTTTCGAACTGGACGGGATTCCGGAGAATCTCGCGCGGGAATCGCTGGCGCTCGCGGCGGCCAAGCTTCCGGTGCGCGCCCGTTTCATCCGCCGCCGCGTGGGGGGCGTTTGAGGAGATGAAGATTGCCGAACTTCGCGCCCTTACGGGGACTGAACTCGAGGCCAAGGGCCGCGACCTGCGCCAGGAACTTTTTAACCTCCGGATGCGGCAGGCCGCGGGACAGTTGGATCAACCCTCGCGTCTGCGTCTCATCCGCAAAGAGATTGCCCGTGTGGAAACCTTGCTCACCGAAATGAAGCGAAAAGCTTCCGCTCCCAAGCCATGACTACCCCCGATCCACAGGCGCGCGGCGCGCGCAAGGAACGCATCGGCAGCGTCATTTCCGACAAGATGAACAAGACCATCGTGGTCCGCGTGGAGCGCCGCGTCCGCCATCCGATCTATGAGAAGGTGGTGACCCGTTCCTCGCGCTTTTACGCCCACGACGAGAAAAACGAGGCGAAGATGGGGGATCGCGTGCGGATCGCGGAGACGCGTCCGCTCAGCCGCCTCAAGCGCTGGCGCCTGGTGGAGGTTCTCGAGAAGGCCGAGGCGTCCGCTGCGGAGTTGAAGGAAGCCGGCGAGGAGGCGGCGGCGCAGGCGGCGGCTTAATCGTTCGCGCCGAGTTTTTATGCTGCAGGTCCGTTCCATTCTCGATGTCGCCGACAACACGGGGGCCCGCCGCGCCTCGATGATCGGCGTGCTTGGTCGCGCGACGCTCTTCGCCAGGATCGGCGACGTCATCAAGGCGAACGTCAAGGAGGCCGACGCGGACGGCGCCGTGAAGAAGGGCGCTGTTGTCAACGCCGTGGTCGTCCGCACCCGCCAGCCGATCCGCCGCAAGGACGGCTCGGTGCTGCGCTTCGACCGCAACGCGATCGTGATCATTGACAAGGACATGAATCCCGTGGGCACGCGCATCTTCGGACCGGTCGCGCGCGAGTTGCGCGAGAAGAATTTCATGAAGATCCTGTCGCTCGCGCCGGAGGTGATCTGATGAAGGCGCATGTGAAGAAGAACGATCTCGTGGTGGTGCTCAGCGGAAACGAGCGTGGGAAACGCGGGAAAATTCTTTCCGTGGACCCGAAGTCGCAGCGGGTCGTTGTCGAGGGAGTGCGGATGATGAAGAAGGCCGCGCGCAAGAGCCAGGATCGGCCGCAGGGAGGCTTTATCGAGCGCGAGGCGCCGATCCACGCCTCGAACGTCATGGAGGCGGGCGAATACGACCGCCGACGGAGCGCGAAGGGCGCCAAATAACCGGATCCACGCATGAGCGAGCTTCAGAAATTCTATCGCGAGAAAGTTGCGCCGCAACTGATCGGCGGCGGAAAATACCGGAATCCGATGCAGGCGCCGCGCATGATCAAGGTGGTCATCAACACCAGCGTGGGCTCCGCCGCGGACAAACAGGCCCTGGACGAGGCGGTCCGCGAAGTGGGCATGATCACCGGTCAGAAGCCGGTCATCACGAAGGCCCGCAAGAGCATCTCCAACTTCAAGCTGCGCAAGGGGCAGGAGATCGGCTGCAAGGTGACCCTGCGCGGCGCGCGCATGTTCGAGTTCATGGAGCGCTTCTTCAACGCCGCCCTTCCGCGCGTGCGCGATTTCCGCGGGACGCCGAACCGCAGTTTCGACGGACATGGCGGCTACACGCTGGGCGTGGACGACCAGTCGATTTTTCCCGAGATCGAGCTCGACAAGGTGAAGCGTCGCCTCGGGATGGACATCACCTTCGTCACCACGGCGCGCACGCCCGCCGAGACGCGGGAACTGCTTCGCCTGTTGGGGATGCCGTTTTCACCTGAACGAAAGAGCTGAGCCATGGCCAAGACCTGCCTCATGGAAAAACAGAAGCGCGCGCCGAAATTCGCCGCGCGCCGCTATCATCGCTGCCGCGTCTGCGGTCGCGCGCGCGCCTACATGCGCCGTTTCGACATGTGCCGGCTCTGTTTCCGCGAGCACGCGACGAAGGGGTTGATTCCCGGCGTGACGAAAGCCAGTTGGTAAACCCGTCCCCACGATGAGCGTCACTGATCCGATTGCCGATATGTTGACCCGCCTGCGGAACGCCCGTATGCGCGGCCTGACTGCCGTGGAAATTCCCCATTCCAAACTCAAGAGCGATATCGCCCGGGTCCTCAAGCGCGAGGGATACATCGCCGACTGCGCGGTGGTGAAAGAGGGGAAGAAGACGCGCATCAAGGTCGATCTGAAGAGCGGCGTCGAGGGGGGCGGCATGATCGGGCTTCGCCGCGTGAGCACGCCGGGCGTGCGACGCTATGTCCGCGCGCGCGAGGTGCCGCGCGTGCTCGGCGGGATGGGGATCTGCATCCTGTCCACGTCGAGCGGCGTCATGACCGGCCGCGAGGCGCGCAAGAAAAACGTGGGTGGCGAACTCCTTTGTCAGGTGTGGTGATCGCGCGCGTTTCATCCATCACTTCCCTTTGAATTTCCATGTCTCGAATTGGCAGAAAACCGATTGATCTCCCGACGCAGGTGAAGGTCGCCGTGAGCGGACGCACCGTGAAGGTCGAGGGGCCGAAGGGGAAGCTCTCTCTGGATCTTCCCGCCGCCGTCGAAGCCGCCGTCGAGGGGAAATCCCTCGCGGTGCGCGCGGCGTCGGAGGCGCGCGAGGCGCGCGCGCTGCACGGGCTGATCCGCAGCCTGATTCAAAACATGGTGGTGGGCGTGACCCAGGGTTTCCGCAAACAGCTCGAAATCGAGGGCGTCGGCTTCAAGGCGGCGGTGCAGGGCAAGAACCTCAACCTGAGCCTCGGCTTCTCGCACCCGATCCTTTTTCCCATTCCCGAAGGGATCAAGATCAGCGTCGAAGAGAACACGCGCATCACGGTGGATGGCTGCGACAAACAGCAGGTGGGCGAGGTGGCCGCTTCGATCCGCCGCTTCTATCCGCCCGAGCCGTACAAGGGGAAGGGCGTTCGCTACGCGGGAGAAAAGATTCGCCGCAAGGAGGGCAAGACCGTTCAGTAATCGAATTTTGTCAGGATCAGTTTTATGGCTTTAACGAAACAACAATTCCGCAAGAGACGCCATTGGCGGATTCGTCGGCGAATCGTCGGCACCGCCGGCCGACCCCGGATGAGCGTTCGTTTTACGGGGCGCAACATCCACGTGCAGTTCATCGACGACGTGAAGGGCGCGACGCTCGCGGCCGTCTCCACGGTCGAGGCCGCCGTGCGCGCGAAGGGCAAGGCGAAGGCCTGGGCGAACGTGTCGGGAGCGATCCAGGTTGGACGCCTGTCCGCCGAACGCGCGAAGGCGAAGGGGATCACGGAGGTCGTGTTCGACCGCGGAGGTTCGCGGTATCACGGCAAGGTCAAAGCCCTCGCCGACGCGGCCCGCGAAGGCGGTTTGATTTTTTAAGGAGGACCTGACGTGGCCAGCAATGAGATCGTGACCCCCCCGAACGAGACCGACAATCGGTCGTCTTCTGCGGCGCCCGCGGCGCCTGTCGCTCCCGCGGCGCCCGCCGGCGAGGAGCGTCGTCGCCGTTTTCCCGGTCGCGGGCCGCGCGAGACGGGTTCCGCGGGTGAAACAGAGAGCGAGCTTCTCGAAAAGGTGGTCTTCGTGAACCGTTGCGCCAAGGTTGTGAAAGGTGGACGGCGTTTCAGCTTCAGCGCGCTCATCGTCGTCGGCGACCGCAAGGGCCAGGTGGGCTACGGTTTCGGCAAGGCGAACGAAGTGGCCGACGCGATTCGCAAGGGCACCGAGATCGCGCGCAACAGCATGGTGCGCGTCAGCCTTCGCGAAAACACCATTCCCCACGAAGTGGAGGGCTGCTTCGGAGGCGGTCGGGTCATTCTCAAGCCGGCGTGCCCCGGCACCGGCCTGATTGCCGGCGGCGGCGTGCGCGCCGTGGTGGAGGCGGCGGGGATTCGCGATATCCTCAGCAAATCTCTCGGATCGGCCAACATGGCGAACGTGGTCAAGGCCACGCTTCACGGACTGGGGCAGTTGCGCCTCCGCGAGGCGATCATGCGGCGGCGCGGCCTCGAGGCGCCCGAGCGCGCGAAGAGTTGAGGTCCCCGGAATCGTTTTATGAGACTTCACGAGATCAAGCCCGTTGCCGGCGCAAAGCATCGCAAGAAGCGCTACGGTTGCGGCGAGGCGTCCGGCCACGGAAAGACGAGCGGACGGGGCGGCAAAGGGCAGACCGCGCGTTCGGGCAGTTCCATCCGCCACGGGTTCGAGGGCGGCCAGACTCCTCTTTATCGACGGCTTCCCAAGCGCGGCTTCAATAATGCGCGTTTCAAGCGGAAGATTGCCATCGTCAACCTCGCCGACCTTAACGGATTCTCCGAGGGATCGCTGGTGGACGCGAAGGCCCTTGCCGATCGCGGCCTGGTGCGAGGCCGTTTCGACGCGATCAAGGTGCTGGGATCGGGCGAGTTCGCGCGAAAACTCACCGTGCGCGTCGCGTTGGTGAGCGCGTCCGCCCGCGAGAAGATCGAGGCGGCGGGTGGGAAGATCGAGGCGCCCGAGGCCCCGAAAGCCCGTTGAACCCGATGAGCCGGGTAAGCCCGGCGCCGCGATGACCCCTTTTCCCGCGGAGACCCGCAGCGCATGATTTCGGCATTCGTCAACGCCTTTAAGATTCCCGAGCTGAAGAAGCGGATTGTCTTCACGCTGGGCATCCTCGTGATTACGCGCTTCGGCGCGGCGATTCCCGTGCCCGGCGTGGACGCGAACGCCCTCGCTGCGTTTTTCCATTCGCAGCAGCAGAGCCAGGGGGGGAGCCTGCTCGCGCTGATGAACATCTTCAGCGGCGGCGCTCTGGAGCACCTCGCCATCTTCTCGCTGACGATCATGCCATACATCAGCGCCTCGATCATCTTTCAGCTCCTCACGGCGGTCGTCCCGCAGCTCCAAAAAATTTCCCGCGAGGAGGGCGGGCGACAAAAGATCACTCAGTACACCCGCTACGTCACCATCGTGATCGCGCTCTTCCAGAGCCTGATGTTCGCGCGGACCTTCCAGAACCCGCAGAGTCTGCCGATGTTTCGCGGACTTCCTCCTGGCACGAGCCTTGTTCTGAACCCCGGCCTCGGGTTTGAAATCACCACGGTGATCACCCTCACGGCGGGCACGATCTTCATGATGTGGCTGGGCGAACAGATTTCCGACCGGGGCATCGGCAACGGCATCTCGCTTCTCATCGCCACGAACATCCTCGCGAAGTTCCCCGCCGCGGTCGGCCTCGCCTATCAGATGTTCTTTCCGCCCGCCGGGATGCCCGCGAAGTACAACATCATCCACGCCCTGCTCTTCATCGGGATGTTCTTTGGCGTGATCGCCGCCGTGATCATCGTCACGCAGGCGCAGCGCAAGGTGACCGTGCAGTACGCGCAGCGGATGGTTGGCCGGAAAATGTACGGCGGTGGACAGACCTACATGCCGCTTCGCGTAAACTACTCGGGCGTGATGCCGATCATTTTCGCCCAGGCGATCCTGATGTTTCCGCAAACGATCTTCGGCTTTGTGCAGGTCGAGTGGCTTCAGCGCATCGCAAGCTGGCTGGTCGAGGGGCATCGCGTCTATCTCACCGTCTATTCGATCCTCATCTTTTTCTTCAGCTACTTCTGGGTGGCCACGGTCTTCAACCCGATCCAGATCGCCGACGACCTCAAGAAACACGGAGGTTACGTCCCCGGCGTGCGGCCGGGGAAGCCGACGGCGGACTTCCTCGATTTCACAATGACGCGCATCACCTTTGCCGGCGCGATCTTCCTCACGATCGTGGCGGTCATTCCCATCTCGCTGAGCGATTGGCTGAGCATCCCGTACCTCACCGCGAGTTTCTTTGGGGGCACGAGCCTCCTGATCATCGTCGGCGTCCTCCTCGATACGCTGCGGCAGATCGAGACCCACCTGCTCACCCGCAACTACGAAGGGTTTCTCAAAAAAGGCCGCATGCGCGGCAGGATCTGAAAAGACGGTTGGAGACTTCCAAATCCCCGCGTCAGGCGTGGGGGGAGTCCATCCTCGGTCGAGGAACATGCGACGCCCTCGCCACATTTTGGACTCAAGCCGCGGCCGCGGCGCCGCCGGCGGCGGCGCCCTCCCTGCTTCGCGACAGGGCGGATTTTCCTCAAGCATGGACGATGGAAAGGGAGGGCGAGGCCGCCGGCCGAGCCGTCGCACCCCTCTTGTGGGGACCCAAATCCCCGCGTAAGAAACGAGAGAGTCCATCCTTGGTCGAGGAACATGCGATGCCCGCGCGACATTTTGACCTCAAACCGTTGCCGCGGCTTCACCACAAAATGTTGTAGAAGCGTCACGCATTTCTCGATCGAGGATGGGTTTCCCTATGCCTTACGCGGGGATTTGGGATCAAGTTAAGGGCTTGACTTTGTCGGAACGGCGGCGCTTGAATTCAAACATGGTGTGCGCGAGGGGACTCGTGCTGAATGTCGAACGCGGGACCTGCATGGCCGGGCGACGCGCGATTTTTTTGGGGGAGGAGGTTCTCCGATGAAACCCCGTCGTCGAGGGAGAGATGTCGCGGCGCGCGCGAAGGCTTCTCGGCCGGCGAAGCGGACGATCGCGCGTCGCGGCCGCGCGGATTTCCAGCAGACCCGGGAGGCTCTCCTCGAAAGCGAGAAACGCTTCCAGAGCGCCTTCGAGTACGCCGCGATCGGAATGACGCTCGTGGGGCCGGACGGAAAGTTTCTCAAGGTGAATCGGGCATTGTGCAAGATGCTCGGCTACCAGGAGTCCGAGTTGTTGTCGAAAACCTTCCAAGAGATCACGCATCCGGAAGATCTGGAGGAAGACTGCGATTATGTGCGGCGGATGTTGACGGGCGAAATCCGCACCTATCAGATGGAGAAACGCTATTTTCGCAAGGACGGTCGGACGGTGCACGTTCTCTTGAGCGTCTCGCTCCTCCGGGATTCAACCGGCGAGCCTGTTCATTTCATCTCTCAGATTCAGGACATCCACAGCCGCAAGGAGGCGGAGCGCGCGTTGCGCGAGAGCGAGGCGCGTTTCCGCGCGCTCATCGAGGAGGCGCCCATCGCGATCGCGGTCAACCGCGATGAAAAACGCATTTATATCAATCAGGCGTGGCGTCGGCTTTTTCGGATTCCGGAAGGCTGGGAGGTGCGCGGCCGTCCGGTTCTGGAGAATTGGGCGCCAGAGTGGAAAGATTTGATCGCCGACTATGCGCGCCGTCGGGCTGCGGGAGCGCCTACACCGTTGGAATATGAAGGAGTATGCCGGAGGCACGACGGCACGCAGTTTCCCGCGTGGATCGCAGCGAGATGGCTGCGTTTGGCGGATGGCCCCGCCACGGTTTCGTTTTTCCGGGACCTCACGAAGCGCAAGGAGGCCGAAAAAACGATCGTCGAGGAGCGCGAACGTTTGATGGCGATCTTGCGTGGCATCGGCGATGCGGTGATCGCCACCGATCGCGATCGGCGCGTAATCTTTCTCAATCCGGTCGCCGAAACGCTGACCGGCTGGCGCCAGGAAGAGGCGGTGGGGCGCAGCCTTCCAGAGGTCTTTCGCATCGCGCGGGAAAAGACGGGGGAAGCGTGCGAAAGCCTTCTCGATCGGGCGCTCGCCAACGGAGGGAGTGCGGCCCAGAGCGATCCGGTCATCCTGTTTGCGCGGGATGGCGCGCGGCGTCTCATCGAGGATCATGCGGCGCCGATTCGCGATCGCGAGGGGCGGATCCTCGGAGGAATCCTCGTCTTTCGCGACGTGACGGAACGGCGGCGCATGCAGGAGGAGATGTTGCGCGCCCATCGTTTGAAATCGCTTGGATTTTTAGCCGGAGGCATCGCGCACGATTTCAACAATATCCTGACTGTCATCATGGGGAATACGTCGCTGGCTCTCGCGGCGTCCGCGTTGGATGAGCGCTTCCGGAAGTATCTCGAAGAATCGGAGAAAGCCTGCCTCCGCGCCAAAGATCTTACCGATCAACTCCTCACCTTTTCCAAGGGAGGCGCTCCTGTGCGCAAGGCGGCCTTTTTGCCCGACCTGGTTCGCGAGTCGGTGAAGTTCGCGTTGCGCGGTTCCTCTGTTGGATTTCGCGACGAGTTTCCGCCGGGCCTCTGGGCGGCGGAGGTGGATGTCGGACAGATCGCGCGCGTCTTCAACAATCTTGCGCTCAACAGCGTTCAAGCGATGCCCAACGGCGGCAGAATCACGGTGAGCGGACAAAACATCGCGTGCGAAAGCGAAGTCGCGCCGCCGGCGAAGAAAGGACGATGGATCGAGGTTTTGTTTCACGATAACGGGATCGGCATCCCCAGCGAGCAGATCGGATCGATTTTCGATCCATTTTTCAGCACGAAATCGCAGGGGAGCGGCCTCGGCTTGGCGATTTGCCATTCGATAATTACGCGTCACGGGGGGCGCCTCTTCGCGGAGTCCGAGCCGGGGAAAGGGACCACGATCCATCTCCTTCTCCCCGCCGCGGAGCAGCCTCCCTCCGAGGCGCCGCCGACGCCGTCCGCGCCCGTCGCGCTTCGAGGGAGAATCCTCGTCATGGATGACGAGGAGGGAATCCGTTTTGCGGCCAAGACGATGTTTCTGGCCCTGGGGTGTGAAACGGAATGCGCGGAGGATGGGGCGCAGGCCGTCGCGCTTTATCGCGAGGCTCTCGACCATGGAACTCCGTTCCGCGCGGTGCTCATGGATTTGACCGTGCCTGGGGGCATGGGAGGACGCGAGGCCGCGCGCGAGATGCTCGCGGTGGATCCCGACGTCCGGATCATCGCTTCGAGTGGATATTCCACCGATCCCGTAATGATTGAGCCGCAGCGCTACGGGTTTCGCGCCGTCCTCGCCAAGCCCTACACGGTGGCGGACCTCGCGCGCGTCTGCGCGTCGGTGTTCGATGCGTGAATCAATCCGCGTCCCAAATCCACGGATCAGCTCCATTTTCAGAGAGATCCTTTCCTCATCATCCATCGAGGATCGGAGGGGTGGAGCGTGTCGAGATTCCAGACTCCCCAC
>JABWAM010000076.1 GCA_013360985.1 Verrucomicrobiia bacterium
CGGCGCCGCGGCCGCGGTTTGAGTCCAGAATGTTGCGAGGGCGTCGCATGTTCCTCGGCCGAGGATGGACTCCCCCCATGCCTTACGCGGGGATTTGGGCGCAACTCCTTGCTTTGCAGGGGCTTCCGTTCATGTGCTACACTCTCCCCCGGTCTCCATGGCGAAAAAGGATACGAGTGCGATTCCGCGCGATCTTGCGGGGATTGTCGCGATTTGCGGCAGCATCCTGCTTGCCTGCGCGCTCTTCTCCTACGACGCGCGCGATGTGGCGCTGCTTCATTCCCCGCCAACGTCGGTCAACTGGATGGGGGTGATGGGAGCTTGGACCGGATTCGCGCTCTACCAATTCATCGGCTGGAGCGCGAATCTGCTTCCGCTGATCCTGGCGTATCTCGGAATCGCCGCGTTATGGCGCGGCTACCGCTTCCGCGAGGGCGCGATTTGGGCGGGTGCGTTTCTCTGCAGCATGGCCTGTCTGGTCCAGTTGGGATGGCATGGAGCGAACTGGACGAAGGCGAACAACAATTTTTTCGGCATCGGCGGAGCGGTGGGGCTCTACGTGGGAAAAAAGGTCTTCTGGAGCCTCCTCAAACACGGGGCGATCATCATCTTTGCGCTCGGGAGCGCGGCGTGCGCGTGGTTCACGCTGCAGCTTCGTCCCGCGGATCTCGTCGGTTGGATCCGCGAAGGTCTGGAGGCGTGGAAGCAGTTCCGGCGTTCTGAAGTCATTCGCAAAGGCGACCTCGGCGAGGCGATTGACGCCCGCATCGATGATCTCGAGGAGCGCAGAAAACGCCTCCGCGACATGGAAAAGGAAATGGCCGATCGGATTATGGGAGCGCCTCAGCGGTCCGAGTCCTCTCTGCGGCGCTCTTCCGAGACCAAGAGCCGCCGCGCCGAATCCGAGGCGAAGCAAGATCCCGCCGCACGCCGCGGATCCGAGGAAGCGCCTCCGCCATCCGCCCCGCCATCCACCCCGCCGTCCGCGGCGCCCGAGGTTCCTCCGTCCGAAACTCCTCCGCCAACGGCCGCCGAACCGCGCGCGGCGAAGGCGAAACCCAAACGGCCCAAGCTGTCGCCGCCGCGTCCGACGTCGCTCGGCGCCTACCATCTTCCGCCGTTGGAAATTCTCAAGCACACCTCCGAGGAACTATTTGCGGCCGACAGCAAGGAACTCGTCGCTCAGCGGGGCGCGCTCATTATTCAGACGCTCAAGGATTTCGATATTGACGCCCAGATGGGCGACATCACTCAAGGCGCGACGATCACCCGGTTCGAGATCGTGCCGTCGCCGGGCGTGCGCGTCGAGCGCATCGTCAACCTGCAGAACAACCTCACGCTCGTCCTTCGCGCCGATCGGGTAAACATCCTCGCCCCCGTCGCGGGACGCGGCACGGTGGGCATCGAGGTGGGCAACGCCTCCAAGTCGTTCGTCACGGTCCGCGAGTTGATCGAGAGCGAGGAGTTCCGATCGAGCAAGGCCCGCATCCCGCTCGCGCTGGGCAAGGACGTTTATGGCAAGACGCTCATCGGCGATCTGGCGGAGATGCCGCACCTGCTCATCGCGGGCTCGACGGGCGCGGGCAAATCCGTATGCATCAACGCGATCCTCACGAGCCTGATTTACCGGTTCACACCGGACGATCTTCGCCTCCTGCTCGTGGATCCCAAGGTGGTCGAGTTGCAGGTCTACAACGACTTGCCGCACCTCATCGGCCCCGTCGTGAGCGACCCGAAGAAGGTGGTGACCGTCCTCAAATGGGCGCTCCGCGAGATGGATCGCCGCTACAAGATCATCGCGCGCGCCGGCGTCCGAAATATCTGGGCCTACAACGCTCGCCCCAAACCGAAAAAGGAGCCCGAACCGCCGCCTCCGAAAGAGGAGGACGCCCCCGGCGCCCCTCCCGAGGAAGAGGATTCCGGACAAGGCGAACTCTTTCCGAAGGAGGAATTGCCGATGCCCGATCAGCTTCCCTACCTCGTCATCATCGTGGATGAACTGGCCGATCTGATGCAGACGGCGCCGGTAGAGGTGGAGGACGCCATTACGCGCATCACGCAGAAGGCGCGCGCGGCGGGCATTCACATCGTGGTGGCGACCCAGACGCCGCGCGCCCAGGTCGTGACCGGCACGATCAAAGCGAACCTCCCCTCGAAGATCGCGTTCCGCGTCGGATCGAAGGTGGACTCGCGCGTGATCCTCGACGAAAACGGCGCGGAGAACCTCCTCGGCAAGGGCGACATGATGTTCAAGTCGTTCGATTCCGCTACGCTCCGACGCGCGCAGGGAGCCTTCGTGAGCGACGACGAGGTGCGGCTCGCCGTCGAACATTGCGCCAAACAGGCGCCGCCGTCGTGGGACGAAGAAGTCAGCGGGCACGTCACGGGAACGGCTCCGCTGGAGACCGAGGAGGAGGCCAGCGAAGAGGACGTGGAACTCCTGCAAAAGTGCATCGAGGTCATTCGCCAGGAGCGGCGGGCGTCCGTCTCGCTTCTCCAGCGTCGCCTTCGGCTCGGCTACACGCGCGCGGCGAGGATCATGGATCTCCTCGAACAGCGGGGCGTCGTCGGGCCCGGGCAAGGGGCCAAGGATCGAGAAATCCTCCTGCGACTCGACAATCTTCCTCCCCAGCCGCCGGTCGCTCCGACCGAATAGCGCGCCCTCGCCTGGATCGCTCACACTCCAAGGCGAAATCTCCACCGAAAGGCTGAAAGCGCCTTGTCCCCGAAAGACGGGGAGACTCGGCCTCGCCTCCCGCCTCATCCCAGAAGGCGGGAGGACGAGGCGCGGGTTTCCTCTGCGGGAAAGGGGGGAAACCTACGGGCGAACGGAACGATTCCGTTGGCTCCGCGCTTCTCTGAACTGTAGGGCGCCCTTCTCGCCCCGACTCGAACTCGATTCTGATTGAAAGCGCGGGGAGGCGCGAGCAGCATGGCGCATCGTGAAACGCAAGAGATCCCTCCGCAAAGGCCGCGTCGCCGTATCGCCCATTCTCACCGAGAAGACGCAGCGGATCTTTTCGCGTCTCAACCGCGTGTTGGGATACCCTTTTCTTTCCTACTGGACCTCGACGGGCGGCTCGATCTGCCAGAACGACGTGATGGCGATGGCCCAACTCCTCCGCGGACAGAAGCCGGGCCAACGCCTCGGGCTCTTCATCAAGTCCGAGGGCGGCAACCCCGAGGCGGCGCTCCGCCTCGTGCATCTGATGCGGAACTACTTCGAGCGGCTCGTCCTCTTCGCCCCGTTCGAGTGCGCCTCCGCCGCGACGATGGTCGCCCTCGGCGCCGACGAAATCCACATGGGATCCACCTCGTTTCTGACCGCGGTGGACACTTCGCTCAAGCACGATCTCTCCCCGATGGATCCGCGGAACAACCAGGTCTCGGTGAGCCACGACGAGGTGATCCGCATCCTGCGCCTCTGGGGCGAGCAACGCTCGAAGCAGAATCCGTATCCCGAAGTCTACAAGTATCTGCATCCGCTGGTGATCGGTTCGCTCGACCGTTCGAGTTCGCTCTCGATCCGCATCTGCGAGGAGCTTCTGGGCTACCATATGCGCGATGCCGCCCGCGCGCGCCGCATCAGCCGCGACCTCAACTCCGCCTATCCGTCGCACTCCTACCCGATCACCATCCGCGAGGCGCGCCGCCTCGGCCTGAAGGTTTGCGCGATCGAGAAGGAGGTCGAGGCGCTCCTCCACGAACTCAACGACCTCTACTCCACGATGTCCCAGCCGATCGTGAAGGACTACGACGAGTCGAACAGCCACAACAACGAGATCTGCAACCTCCTCGAGCGCCACGGCGCGCAGGTCTATTATCAGGTAGACAAAGATTGGCATTACACGAAAGACGAGCGCCGATGGCAGGCGCTTCACGACAAGTCCGCGTGGCACATCGTCGAGCGCGTCGGCCGTCGCTGGGTGAACAAGACCTTCTTTATCCGCTGACGCCGCCATGGCTCGGCTCCCCCACGCTCTCCGCGAAGGCATTCGGCTCCTCGATGTCCATACGCACATCGGCGTCTCCCCGTTCCTCTACCTGACTCACGCCTTTCCGTATTGCCAGAGTCTGCGCGACGCGCACGACCAGAACCTTCGCGCGGGCGTCTCGCACGCCGTCGTTTTCCCGATGGGCGAGACGGTCTATTATCATCTGCCCTCGCTCGCGAAGAATCAGATCCGCGCGGAGGGCGGCCTGGGCAAAGTCCCGTTCGCCTTCGAAAACGAGCACCTCCTCCGCCAGCTTTACGAGCAATTCCCCGGATGCCGCCGGAACTTCATCCCGTTCGTGATGGTGGACACCCTTCGCGAAACGAAGGCGCAGGCGCGCTTTTTGGAAAAACTCCTCGAGACCTGGCGGTTCTATGGAATTAAAATCCATCCGCGGACTACACACGCGCGGATCGCCACCCTCGGGCGGGAGGGACGCCCGCTCCTCGAGTTCGCGCGCGCCCACGATCTGCCGTTCCTGTTCCACGCCGCATGGCCGGGCTCGGCGGACCCGCTCTCGAACATCCAGGAACTCTTCGTCCTCGCGCGCGCACACCCCGGGCTCCGCTTTTGCGGCGCGCACTTTTGCAGTTTTCATCTTCCGACTTGGGAGACGGCGGCGCGCCTCGACAACGTCTGGGTGGACAGCGCAGCGATGACAATCGGCTGCGAGTGCGTTCGTCTCAAGAACGGCGTCTACGAGTCCGGTCCGTCGAAAGTTCCAGCGGACTACCGCGATCCGCCGGCCGTATTCGCCGAGCTTGCGCGGCGTTACCCCGACACGTTGATGTGGGGATCGGACAATCCATTTCACACGTGGGTGAGCACGCAGCGGCTTTCCAGCGGAAAGTGGAGCCGCTGCCGGTTGTGGAGCGACCTCGAACGGGAAGTCGAGTTGCTTCGCGACGTAAGGGGCGCCCTTCGCCGCAAGGTGGCCGTCGAAAACGCCCTGCGGTTTCTCGAGGGATAAAGACGCGCGACGCGTTCGGTTTTCTGATGGAAGACCCGTCCCTCCCCTGACGCTGAGTCGGCGGCCGAGGCCGCCGCGCTCCCGCGGAGGAAGACCGGCTACCGGCGTTGCGGTTTTGCGCGTTCGATGCTCCACCACGCCGGTTTTTTGGGCCGGATCGGCGAATGCTTGCGGAGATACTCCGCAAGCGCCTCGCGGGTCTGAAAGTCGTATTCGACGAGCTTCGCCGACGGCGCCTCCGCGAGTTCGCGGAGGCGAGGCCAGCGCCGGCCGCCGCTCGCGAGATCATACGAATTCGCCGCGAGGCGGAGGCGCGCGGCGGGCGGCAGGGTGCGCCCTTCGCGGTCGCCCAGGAAAACCACGCGCTTCCCGCTCGGGGCGGAAGGCTTGATCTTCATGGTGAGACCCCAGAGACCGCGGAAACGGGGAGAGGTGTAGGCGGAGGCGTTCTCCTCGAGGATTTCGAGAAGCTGATCGCGCGAGACCTCGAACACACCAACCGTGTTCTCATACGGAACGACCGACCAGACGTCGGCCATGCGCAGCGTTCCCGCGGGGAGACCGGTCTTGTGGCCGGCGAGCAGTCCGTGGAGCACGGCGTCCACCTTGCCGCCGCGAGCTTCGACGGCTTCGGCGATCGCCGCGCAGAAGAGGTCGTGGAGCGGCGTGGACGCCTTGGGGCCGCCGAGGGCTTCGATGGGCGCAGTCGCCTCACCCACCCTCTCCGCCAGAGCCGCCGCGGTGCGATCGAGGTCGGGACGGAGGGCTTCGAGGACTTCCGGATTCATGGGAACCGTCGCATCCATCGGGAGGAGGCGCGCCGTCCGCGAAGTCACGCGGCGCGCGTCGGGATCCCAGGTCAGGTCGATGCGCCCGAGGTGCGAGCCCCAGAAATTGGCTTGCGTATAGAGCACGCCGGAGACTTTTTGCTCCTCGAACGGCTGATGCGAATGGCCGCCGATGATCGCGTCGAGTTCGGGAAAATTGCGGGCGATCGCGGCCACCTGGTTCGCGTGATCGTCGCCGCGCGGGCGGAGTCCCTGATGCGCGGAGAGCAGGAGGATGTCGCATCCCGCCGCTTTCGCGAGCGGCACGGCGCGGCGCAGCGCGACGAGCGAATCCTCGACGACGAGCCCAGGGATGAGGCGCGGCCGCGACCAGGAAGGGATGCCCGGCGTGGTCAACCCGAGGACACCGATCTTGACTCCCTCCATCTCCCGGATGACGAACGGCTTCACGCGCGCGAACGCCCGGGCGATTTCGGGCGAAGCGCCGGGCGGGGCGTCGTAGCGCAGGTTTGCGGCGAGGAGGTCGCCCTTGAAGTCCTCCAAGCGCGGCGCGAGGGCGGCAAGCCCCCAATCGAACTCGTGATTGCCGAGCGTCCAGATCGAGCAGCCGAGGAGGTTGAGCGCGCGGAGGATCGCCGCGCCGCGCGTGAGAAACCCGAGCGCGTTCCCCTCGATCGTGTCGCCGTTGTCGAGCCAGAGGACATTCCGCTCCTTCGCGCGGATCGCGCGGATGGCGGTCGCGCAGCGCGCGAAACCTCCGAGCGGCCCGTCGTCCGGCGTCGCCTCTTGGATCCCGCTCAAACGCGCGTCGTCCGCGGGCACGGCGGGCAGGACCGCCGAATGCAGATCGGTCGTATGCAGGATGACCAGAGGCACCTCGCGAGCGGAGAGCGCGAGCGCCGTCGCGAGGAAGATCCCAAGCGCGCGGACGACCATGGCGGCATCGTAAACCCGGAACGAAAGAAAGCCACGAGAGAAAATACGGAGGGATTCGACTTTCGGATTTCGGTTTTGTCCGCAGAGGAGTAGACTCCCCGCGTGAAACGCCTTTTCCCGGCCCTCGGTTTCGCCCTCGCCCTCGTTTCCTCCGCGGCGCCCGCCGCGCCGGCGGGGAACGGCGCTGTGGTGATCATCCCGATCCGCGATGAGATCGAGTCCTCGATCGTCTACGTGGTGCGGCGCGGGATCCGCGAAGCGACGGACGGCGGCGCGCGCGCGGTGATCCTCGACATGAACACCCCGGGCGGCCGCGGCGACGCGATGGAGGAGATCATGGAAATGGTCGAGGGGTTCAAGGGCGAGACCGTCACCTACGTGAACAAGAAGGCGCTCTCGGCCGGAGCGTTCATCGCGCTCGCGACGAAACGCATCTGGATGGCGCCGGCGAGCACGATCGGCGCGGCCGCCCCGATCCTTATGGGGCCCGGAGGCGACGTGCAGCAGCTCCCCAGCACGTTCCAAAAGAAAATTTCCTCGGCCTTCTCCGCGCGCCTCCGCGCGACGGCCCAGCGAAACGGGCATCGTCCCGAACTCGCCGACGCGATGGTCAAGGAAACGGAGGGCTTCGCGCTCGACGGCGTCACCGTGGTGAAGAAGGGCGACATCCTCACGCTCACCGACACCGAGGCGACGAAGAAGTATGGGAAACCGCCGGCGCCGCTGCTCGCGGAAGGCGTTGCGGCGGATCTGGAGGAACTCCTCGCCAAGCTCGGTCTCGCCGGCGCGACGATTCAGCGGATCGAACCGACGGGCGCGGAGCGCGTCGCGCGGTTTATCACGGCGATCTCTCCCGTGCTGCTCCTCATCGGGATCGCGGGGATTTATCTGGAGTTCAAGACGCCCGGAGTGGTGTTGCCCGGAGTGATCGGCGTCCTCGCGCTGCTGATCTTTTTCTTCGGGCATTACATCGCGGGCCTGTCGGGCTCCGAGGAACTGATCCTCTTCCTCGTCGGCCTCATCCTGATCGGAGTCGAGCTCTTCCTGTTGCCCGGGCACGTGCTCCCCGGTTTCCTCGGCGTCGTCTGCATCCTCGTCTCCCTGCTCTGGGCGATGGTGGAGAAGCTGCCTTCCGCGCCGCCGCTGCCGGACGCGCCGCCGCTGCCGGCGATGGCCGTTTTCCAAGCGCCGATGCTGAAGCTGGCGGGCGCCCTGATCGGCGCGGGCATCCTCGTGGCGATCCTCCTCCGCGTGTTGCCGAAGTCGAAACGTCCCTACGGAGGGCTCGTCCTCACCCGGCAGCTCGACAAGGAGAAGGGATTCGCCTCGGCGGAGACGCGAAGCGAACTGCTCGGCAAAGAGGGGATCGCCCTCACCATGCTTCGTCCGAGCGGCACGGCGCGCTTCGGCGAAGAAGTCGTGGATGTGATCACCGAAGGCGAGTTCCTCCCGCCGGGATCGCGCGTGGAAGTGACCGAGACGCGCGGCGCGCAGGTGGTGGTGAAGAAACGATGAGCGTCGCCATGTCCTGGATCATTCTCTTCGCCGTCCTCGGCATCATCTTGGTCAGTCTGGAGTTGTTCCTGCCGGGCATCGTGATCGGCGTCGCCGGCGGCGTCTGCCTCGCGATCGCCGTGGGATTGACCTACGCGAAATACGGCGCTGGCGCCGGCAACCTCGCCTTGGCCGCGCTCGCGATCGCCAGCGCGGCCGGCATGCTGGTCTGGCTGTTCGTCTTTCCCCGGACGCGAAGCGGGCGGAGCATGATCACCCGCCTCGATCTCGCCGAAAGCAAATCGGCGGATTCCCTCGACGCGCTCCTCCATCGGGAGGGCGATGCGCTCACCCCGCTGCGCCCCGCGGGCACGGTCCACATCGAGGGGCGTCGCGTGGACGCCGTCGCCGAATCGGGCTTGATCGGCCAGGGAGAGCGGATTAGGGTCGTCCGCGTCGAAGGCAACCGGGTCTTCGTCCGCAAACTCGCGAATGAACCTTCCTGATTTTCCTCAATCTTAATCCCTTCCTCCCATGCACCCCGTCACCGGCATCCTGTTCGGCATCGGCGCCATCCTTGCGCTCGTGTTCATCGGCGTCTTCCTTTCCTTCGCTTCGGTCTACATCCGCGCGCTCGTCGCGGGCGCGCCGGTGGGTCTGATGGAGCTCATCGGTATGAAACTCCAGCGCGTCCCCGGCGGGTTGATCGTGGACAACCGGATCTTCGCGGTAAAAGCCGGCATCCCGGTGACCACCGATCTCCTCGTGGCGCACTATCAGGCGGGCGGCAACGTGCCGATGGTCGTGCGCGCCTTGATCGCGGCGGACAAGGCGAGCCTGCCGCTCGATTTCAAGCGGGCTACGGCCATCGATCTGGCGACCCAACAATCGGGCAAGACGGTGTTCGAGGCGGTAATCACGAGCGTCAACCCGCGCGTCATCGATTGCCCGAGCCAGCAGCAGCAGCAGCAGGCGCGAATGACGATCGACGCCGTGGCCAAGGACGGCATCCAGCTCAAGGTCAAGGCGCGCGTGACGGTGCGGACGCACCTCGAACGTTTCGTCGGCGGCGCGACGGAGGAGACGATCATCGCGCGCGTCGGCGAAGGGATCGTGACCACGATCGGCTCGGCGGAAAGCTACAAGGAAGTGCTCGAGAATCCCGACATGATTTCGAAGCGATGCCTCGAAAAAGGACTCGATTCGGGCACCGCGTATGAGATCCTCTCGATCGACGTCGCCGACGTGGACGTCGGGGAGAACGTGGGCGCCAAGCTGCAGGCCGAGCAGGCCGAAGCCGACAAACGCGTCGCCCAGGCGCGCGCCGAGGTGCGGCGGACGACGGCGGTCGCCCTCGAGCAGGAGATGAAGGCGCGCACGCAGGAGATGCGCGCGAAGGTGGTCGAGGCCGAAGCGGAAATCCCGCGCGCCTTCGCCGACGCCCTCCGCGGCGGCAAGCTCGGCATCATGGATTATTACCGGATGCAAAACATCCAGGCGGACACCGCGATGCGCGGCAGCATCGCCGGCGAGACGTCGCCGAAAAGCCCCGGCGCCTAACCGATCCCGCGGATCGCGAGACGGATCGCTCCTCCGCGCGTTCTCGCCACCCCTTCCATGAGCGCGGACCTTCTCTGGCGGCCGACGACGAACCTGCTCGCCGGCGCGGGAGACGCGCTCGGCCTGCTGTTCTTCGTCATCGTCGCGATCCTCTCGGCGCTGAGCAAACGCAAGCAGACGCGGGACGCCGAACGCACCGAGGCGCCGCCGCCATCGCCCAGGCGCGCCCCCTCCGCGCGCGAGGAAGATTCCATGCCGCGCCCCGCGCC
>JABWAM010000388.1 GCA_013360985.1 Verrucomicrobiia bacterium
GGCCGTCCGGTTGCGGCGCGCGCCGGAGCGACGGTCGAGGAGGCGGGCGACGAGCGCCTCCGTCTGCCGCACGTTCAGCCCTTGGCGCACGACTTCGCGGGCGGCGTGGAGGCGAGCCTCTTCGCCTTCGAGGCCGAGCAAGGCCTTGGCATGACCGGCGGAGAGGCGTCCTTGAATGACCCAGGAGCGCGCCTCTTCGGGGAGGTCGAGGAGGCGGAGGGCGTTGGCGACGGTCGCGCGGTTTTTGCCGACCTTTTGGGAAATTTGTTCCTGCGTGAACGCAAAATCCTCGACGAGCCGGCGGTAGCCCAGCGCTTCCTCGATCGGATTGAGGTCTTCGCGCTGGAGATTCTCGACGAGAGCCAGCATGTAGGCTTCCTGATCGGAGGCGTGGCGCACCAGCGCTGGGAGCGTTGAAAGACCGGCTTTTTGGCCGGCGCGGAAACGGCGTTCGCCGGCGATGAGTTCGAAGACTTCGCCGCGGGGGCGAACGGTCACCGGCTGCATCACGCCATGCTCGCGGATCGAGGCGACGAGGTCGTCGAGGGGTTCCTCGCTGAAGCGCGCGCGCGGCTGGCGAGGGTTCGGGACGATTTTCGAGATGGGAATTTGACGGACTCCCTCGCCGGCCGACGCGGAAACGCCTGAAGCGAGGGGGGCGGCCTCGGCGCCCGATCCTTGCGCGATGATCTCCGCGAGACCGCGGCCCAGGCCGGGGGCGGGACGATGCGGATGCGGCGTCGGCTTCGAGCGTTGGACAGCGGGCTTCGGCATGAGGGAGATGTAGTCGCCCGGACGCCGTCTGCAAAGCGTTTTCAGCGTTCCGGCGACGCGTCGATGAGGATGATGCGGTTCAGGTCTGCGACGCCGAGGCCGTCCTCGGCGGCGGCGTCGAGGTAGGGCGCCGCAATTTCGGCGGGGAGAATCTTGGCGGAGGGGCGCTGGAGATTGATCTCGCGGAGCGCGAGGCGGTCTAGGGCGACGGGGTCGCGTCCGGCGTAAATCGCCTGGTGCGGCCAGCAGACGGAAGGATCGAACGTCGGTCCGCCGGCAAATTGGCCGATGAGTCCGTCGAGGAGATGGAGGACGCATTTTTGGCGGAGGAGTTCGACGCGGAAGAGGTCCGTGAGCGACTCTTCGCGCACGGGGGAGGCGCGCCGCAGGCGGCGGAAGTTGTCCACAAGTCCGAGCGAGGAGTTGAGACGGCAACCGTACAACCCAAGATTCGCGTCGCTCATGAGCGGCGCGACGCTGATGAGGCGGTCAATGTCGCGGGTGAAGATCAGGCTGAAATGAGAGAGGGCGCTCACCTGATCGGTCTCCGCCGGGCTTTCCTTCCGGAACTCGCAGTCGCCCCAGATCAGCTTCCCTGGCGGCACGAGGTCCACGGCGACGTCGGGGTCGTAGCCGCGCTCGGGAAGCGTGGCGGTGAAGGTCACGCCGTCTTCGCGGCGACCGAGAGGGTAGCCTGCCGCCAGCATCTGGGATTCGTAGCGGTCGAAGACGACGATGCGCGAAGGCGGGACGCCCGCGGCGCGGAGGCCGCCGATCACGGCGTCCACCACTTCGCGGCGGGTGGACATCACGGGACCAGGGGCCGTGGAGATCTTGATGCCGACGCGGTCCTCCGGAGAGACGAAGCGGCGCCAGGCGGCGCCGACCTCCCGCTCGCCGGCGAGGCGCGCGACCGCGGCGTCC
>JABWAM010000389.1 GCA_013360985.1 Verrucomicrobiia bacterium
CCGCGCTCCCGCCGCGGCGGCATGTCCGCCGCCTCCGAACTGCCGCGCAATGCGCGAGACGTCCAACCGGGGAGTCTTCGAGCGAAAACTCACGCGCACGATCCCCTCCTTGGGCGCCTCCTCGAAAGCCAGGGCAACGATCACCCCGGCCACCTCGCGGATGCAGCCGATCACGCCCTCGCTATCCTCCGGCCGCGCTCCGGAGCGCGCGTAGGCTTCGGGCTTGATCCAAAGGAGCCCCACCTTTCCTCCCTCCGCGAAACGCGCCGTCCGAAGGATTTCGCGAAGAAAACCCACCCGCCGCGCCGGCTCGTTTTCCCAGATCATCCGCGAGATCTCGCCAAGGTTCACTCCCGCGTCGAGAAGGTCGGCCGCCGCGCGCAAAGTCGCCGCGCGCGTATTGGAAAATCGGAACGATCCCGTGTCGGTGCTGAGCGCGACGAAGAGGCAGGAGGCGATCTCTCGATCAAACGGCAGCCGCGCGCCGCGAATGATCGCGAGGACCATCTCTCCGCAGGCGGCGCGCGCGGCGTCCACCCAGACCAGATCGCCGAAACCCGGATTGCTCCCGTGATGATCCACGTTGACGATCGGCGAGGCAGGATGGCTTTCCAGCGGAAGCTTGCCGACGCGATCCCGGCTCGCCGTATCGAGGATGATCCGCGCATCCCAACGCCCTTGGGGGAGCGCCGGCCCTCCGAAGCCGCGCGCGCCGGGCAACCAAGCGAACCGCGCGATCATCCCGTCCGGATTCCACGCGACCGCCGTCTTGCCCGCCTTTCGCAACGCAAGCGCCAAGGCGAGCGTCGAGCCGTAGGCGTCGCCGTCGGGACGCAGATGGCTGGCGACGAGGAAACGTTTCCCTTTCTTCACGAGGGCCCGAAAGCCCTTCAAGAAAGCGTCCGGAGGAGAGGGCGGAGGCATGCGCGCACGATGCCCGTCCGAAGACGCCGCGACAATCCGAAACGCGGGCGCGCCCTCTGCGGCGGCGCGCGGCGGGGCGGCAGGACGCGAAAGCGGGATGCGCGCTTGAGATGCGCGCGGCGCGCGGATAGGATGCCTCCCCTCCGATGAGCGTCGCGCTCTTCGTCCTGATGCCGCCGAGCGGATTTCGCGCCGCCAGCGTTTCGCTCTCTTTCGGGTTGCGCGGGCTGTTCGGCGCGCGGCGGCGAGCCGGCCTTCCGCCCATCGCGCTGCTCGACGCAATTTCGGAAGACGGCCCGAAGCTCGCAGCGTTCCGCCCCGAATACGCTTCTTCCCTGCGCGCGGCTTGTCCCGGACTGCGCATCGAGCCGCTTCGCTTTTTTCGTCCCGCCCTGGCGCCAAGAATTCGGCCGTCCGTTTCTCCTCGAACCGCCGCCGCGGGACGCCTCCGCCGATGGCGCGCGCGCGTCGTGGACGACGCCACGGGCGAACCGGTCTCCGAAGCCCTGGTGGTCGTTCTCACCCGCGCGAAAGAGCGCGCTGGCGCGGAAGCCGCAACGGACGCCTCCGGGATCGCGCGCTTCTCGATCCCTTCCTCGATCTCCCGCGCCGAACAGATTCTCGTATATCCGAAGTCCGGTTTCTGGGGCGCGCTGCGCCGCGACGTCCTCCTCGACGCGCCGGCGGAAATCCGGCTGCGGCCCGCCGAGCCTTCGTGGCCGGGCGCTCTCGCACACTTCTTCGGCGGCGCGACGGCGACGGCGGGCCGAGGGG
>JABWAM010000390.1 GCA_013360985.1 Verrucomicrobiia bacterium
GCGAGCCCGGAGCAGCAGACGGGAAACGCGGTGGCGCCGAATTTGAATCCGTCGTTTGGCCTGGCGGACACGCTGGGCGGGGTCATGGGCGATCTGGGCAATCAATCCGCCACGCACGGTCTGCAGTGGAAGAGTCCGGTCCTTTCGCCGACGCTGACCTACCGTTCGTATGACGACACGTCCATCGGGGGGTTTGGCGGCAACGAGTACAGCGGAGATCTCGCGTACGACGTGGATCTCTACGACGGGCTGATTCTCGGGGGACTTTATCAGCACACCTATCGCGGCGGGACGAACGCGCAGGGGACCAGCGAGCGCCTCGACGCGGACAGCGGCTCGCTCTATCTCGCCAAACGCTTTTTCGATTGGATCAACGTCGGTCTCGCCTATCAACATGCCGAGACGGAGCATCGCCTGACGCGCGCGGTGACCGCCGACCTCGATCGGTCGAGCGATGGAGGCTCCGCCTTCGTCGGGGTGAGCAAGCGCAAGGGCGTCTGGTCGGGCTCGCTGACGACGAGCTTCAGCTACGTGCATGACGATTACGCGCAGCAGACCGACCTCGACACCGGACGCATCTCTCTCATGGGCGCCCTCAGCGCCGATCTCGTCAAGGAGTTCTCGCTGGGCGTCGCATTCGCCTATCACAACTTCATCTTTCAGGACATCTTTCCGAACACCTCGATTCGCGACGACGACTACTGGACGGTCGGCCCGCGCCTGCGTTTCTATCCGACCGAGGAGATTACCGTTCGCCTCGATTTCGAGACGCAAGAGGGCTACAAGGACGTCAAGGCGTACACTGTGCGCCTCGGGATGGACTACGCGTTTTAAGCGAGAAAAGGCGACGCCATGAATTTATCGGGTTGGATGGGATGGATCGTCGCGGGCGCGCTGTTCCTTGCGGGCGACCGCGCCGCCGTCGCGGCGGAAGCGAGTTTTGACAACTTCACCGTGCGCGAGGTCCGCGGCGACGCGTGCGAGGTGATGCCCGCGGGCTCGGCTGCCTGGGCCGCGGCGCGCGATGGGGAACGCCACAAGGCGGGTTCGCGGGGCAAGACCGGAGCGCGGAGTTCCTTCGTGGCGGCCTTCGACGAAGACAATCGGTTCCGTTTGCTTCCGGGCACGGAGGTCAGGGTCCAGACCTCCACGCGCGATCCGAAGTTCCGCAAGGTGATCTCGCTGAATATGGATCAGGGAAGCGTGGAGGTGGACCTCAAGGCGTTTCCGAAGAATCATCAGCTCAAAGTGCAGACGCCGACGGCCGTCTGCGGCGCCGTGGGCACGGCGTTCACTGTGCGCAGCGAGCGCCGCGACGCGAACCGCATCGAGTGCCGCGAGGGAACGGTGTTTGCGCGGTCGGTCGCCGACGGGAGTTTTCGCGCGCCGGCGATTCGGGCCGGCGAGGCGCTCGACGCCGAGCTTTCTCCCGGCAAAGAGAATTCGTACGTCCGCCTCAAGACGGAAGGGGGCGATCTCCCGGTCGCTTTCGGTTCGGACGCGGCGCGTTTCCCCGTGCGCGAGGGGAGCGTCGTCCAGGTCGCCCAGCAGCGCGCCGACGATGCCCGCCAGGTCGCCATGAAGGTCGAGCGCGGCCGCGTGGGCGACGCCGGCGCTGGACGCTACGTCGTGGAAAGCGGCGCGGCCCGGAACGTGTCGAACGACGCGCGGCTCTCGGGGCTTGTGGATGA
>JABWAM010000391.1 GCA_013360985.1 Verrucomicrobiia bacterium
GCCTGCGCGCCGCGGCGCAGCGGACGCTGGAGCCCCCCGAGAAGGCGCGCGTCGCGCGGCTCGCGCTCGCCAATCAGCACGCGCGCCTCGTGTTCCGCGCCGCGACCACTCCGATGCCCGACAAACTGGCGCACGCGCGCAAGCTCCTCGAGTTCCGCCGTCAGCAGGGGAACCGCTTCGGAGTGACCTGGATCGACCTCATCGGCGTCGAGTTGGGCAAGGGCGAAGACCTTTGCGGATTGGCCGCCGCGATGAAAAATCCCGCGCCATGAACCGTCCGCGTCCGCGGCCTCGAAGGCTTCCTGCGATCTGCGCGTCGCCCGCGACGAACTTCCCTTCCGCGATTCGATCTTGACCGTTTTCCGGACTTCCCACACATCATCCCCCAGCACAAACGCCACCGCCATGCGCCTCCCTCAACTCCACAAAATCCTCGTCGCGATCGCCTGGGCGTTCGCCGCGGGATCGAACCTTTCCGCGGCGACCTGGGACGGCGGCAACGGCGATTGGACCAGCGCCAAGGGCAATCGTTGGGGGCTCGGCGTCGGCCAATACCCGGGAGACGCCTCCCATGGCGACGAGATCGCCGACCTGAGCGCCGAGGGACAGGTCGTCATCAAGGAGGGCGACGAGATCCGTCAGCAGCCGCGCGGGAGCCTCTCCGTCAAGGTGGGAACGATCAAACAAACCGGCGGCATCCTGATCAGCGACAATATCCACGTTCGCGCGCGCTACGATCTGCTCGGCGGCACGGTGACCGGCAACGGCGCGTTCCTGGTTTCGGCGGGAGGCGTGTGGAACGTGGACGGCGGCGAACTCGGCACCCGGGTGACCTCGCACGACGATCTGCCGAAGGGAGAAGGCGCCGCCGACGCCATCTTCGAGTTCAACGGCCGGGGCGACGGCACGCTGAGCGTCACGGAGTCCGGCGTCGTGGATCTTCACTCCATCCGGATGAACAAGCTGGTCGGCGGAGTCGCGCGAGTGGAGGCCCGCGGCGTGACGCCTCCCGATCGCGACGCCTTCAAACGTTCCGCGTTATACTGGCAGTTGAACAAACATCCTTCCGGAGAGAAGGCCGTGGCGCGCTTTGTCCTCTCCCCAGAAGGGATCACTCCCTGGCGAATCCTGGGCGAACTCAACCTCGGAGAGGACGACAACCGCGGCGCGTTGGAGGTGGACGTCTCCGCGTTTCCCGCCCGCGGCGCCTCCGTCGACTGCACGCTCTTCGATTATCGCACCCTGATCGGCGCATTCGGCGAGGTCGCGATCCTCAGCCATGGCCGTCCGCTCCAGCCGGGCCCGAAGGAGAACCTCGGCGTCGGACAGTACTTCCTCGAAATGCACGGCGGCGACGGCGCCGACATCGTGCTCTTCTTCAGAACCCCCGCCGGCGGCGGCGCGCGGCTCGGAAAAGAGAGGGAGCCCTTTTCCGCGCGGCATTTTTCTCCCTTGGCGTTCGCACGAAATATCCTGGGGATCTGTCCATCATCCGCGCCGCTCGCTTTCACGCCCTCCATGCGGCCGCAATGGCCGCCCGACAAATGAGTAGATTCCCAAGATGGATCCCCAATCCACGGATCCGCTCCATTTTCAGAGAGATCCTTTCATCATCATCCATCGAGGATCGGAGAGGTGGAGCGTGTCGAGATTCCAGACTCCCCACAGGAAGGGTGTGACGGC
>JABWAM010000392.1 GCA_013360985.1 Verrucomicrobiia bacterium
AGGCCGACGACAGCCGAAGCTGGGCGCCCGCGCCCGGCGGCGTCCGCCTCCGCGCGGAACGTTATGCGCGCTGGAAGGCGGCGGAGCCGTCCCGGTCATCGCCGCAGCTTCCTCAAAAAGCATAAGGCTGCCCCGTGACGCCTTGGGAACAAGGCGTTTTCGGCCTTTCGTGTGGAGATTTCCCCTCGGAGCGTGAAAGATCCCGGCGGGCTGCCTCCGATGAACATCCATCTCTCCATCCAGGTCGGGCTGCGCGAGATTCTCGCCCACAAATTCCGCTCCTTCCTGACGATGTTCGGCATCATTCTCGGGGTCTCCAGCCTCGTCTCGATGTTCGCCGTCACCGAAGGCATGACGCGCGGGATGCGCGAGAACCTGCTCGCCTCGGGAGGAGTCGAACGGGTTTCGGTGATCGACCAAGACGTGCCGGTCGAACAGGAAGACCTCAAGCCTCTCTCGCCCGGGCGCACCCTCGATGACGTGGCGATCATCCTCGAGCATTGTCCGCTCGTGGAAGACGTCTCTCCCGAGATCAACCTCGGCGGCGCGGTGGTGCAGCATCTCAACAAGAGCACGCGCCCGCGCGTCGTCGGCGCGGCCCGCTCCTTTCTGAACGTGAACACCTTCGAAATCGAACAGGGCCGTTTCCTCTCCGACCTCGACGTGGACCGCGTGGCGTCGGTTTGCGTGATCGGCTGGCCCGTGTGGGAAGCGCTCGGCCAGAGCCGCAGCGAGTCTCCGCTGGACCAGACCCTTTTGATCAACGGTTTGCCGTTTCGCGTCGTCGGCGTGTTCCGCGAGTATGAAAGCGAGCACGACCGTCGCCTTCGGGAATCGGGGCGCCTGGCGACGATGCAACAGCGCGCCGTCGAACGCCGTTCCACGACGAAGGCGAAGAGCGCCCGGCGCTACAGCTTCGCCTGGTGGCGAAACAATCTCGTCGTCTTTCCGATTTCCACGATGCTCGCCACCTTCCGCTCCGCGAGCCTTCAACTCCCCTACAACGAGCTCGGGCCGGACCCGCGCCTCTCCGAACTCAACCTTCGCGTGCGCGATCCTGGCCGCCTCAACGACGCGGTGAAAGAGGTCCGCCTCGCCCTGCTCAAGACCCACCGCGGGGTCGAAGACTTCGGATTCAACACGCGCGAGGACTGGGCCGACTCGATCGAGACGAGCGTGAAAGCGGCGCGTTTCAGCGGCGGCATCATCGCCGGGATCAGCCTGATCGTCGGCGGCATCGGCATCGCCAACATCATGCTCGCCAGCATCTCCGAGCGCGTCCGCGAAATCGGAATCCGCCTCGCCATTGGCGCGCGCCGCCGCGACATCTTTTCGCAGATCCTCATCGAGAGCAGCGTCCTCGGCTTCCTCGGAGGTCTCCTCGGTCTCGCCTCCTCCTTCGGCGTCGTGCGCCTCATCACGGTCGTCGCCGAACTAAACAACGAACCCGTGATCCGCCTCTGGGCCCTCGCGGTCAGCTTCGGCTTCTCCGTCTTCACCGGCGTCGTCGCCGGGTTTTACCCCGCCTTCAAGGCCTCCCGCCTCGATCCGATCCAGGCGCTTCGCTACGAATGAGCCGTCGGGCCCAAATCCACGGATCAGCTCCATTTTCAGAGAGATCCTTTCATCATCATCCATCGAGGATCGGAGGGGTGGAGCGTGTCGAGATTCCAGACTCCCCA
>JABWAM010000393.1 GCA_013360985.1 Verrucomicrobiia bacterium
CGTCGGCCTCGACGGCGCGCCAGAGCGCTTCAATCTTGGCATCCGTTCGCGCGCGCGCGGCGGCGAGCTGCGCGGCGTCGAAACGCGCGCCGGCGGCGGGTTGTTCCGAGGCGAAGAGGTAGAACTTGATCTTCGGTTCGGTGCCGCTGCCGCGGACCGCGTAGCGCCGTCCGTCCGCGAGGTCCACGAAGAAGAGCGCCTCGCGCGGAAGGAGGTCGCCTTCGCAGTCTCGGACCGGTTCGCGGGCGTGGTTCGTCACGCGGACGATGGGCGCGCCCGCCATCTCGCGGGGGGGCGATTCGGCGTAGGATTTCAAGATGGCCTGAATCTTCGCGGCGCCTTCGGCGCCTTCGTAAACGAGTTGTCCGAGCTTTTCCCGATAGTAGCCGAGCTCGGCGAAGAGGGCGTCGAGAGATTCGGGGAGCGAGAGGCCTTGGGCGCGCGCCCAAATCGCCATCTCGGCGAACATCACGCAGGCGGCGTTGGCGTCCTTGTCGCGGACGAAGTCGTTCGCCGAATAGCCGTAGCTCTCCTCGCCGCCGAAGACGTACCAGGCGCCGCGGGCGAGGTGGAGGTCGCGCTTTTCGTTCTCGCGGAGGCGGCGGTACGCCTCGGGTGCGAGGGTGTCTCCGCGGACGAGGCGTTCGTACTTCTCCAGTTTTTCCCCGATATATTTGAAGCCCGTCAGCGTTTCGGGAATGGGCACGCCGAACTTCGCGGCAATCGCTTTTTGCAGATCGGTGGTCACCACCGTCTTGATGAGACGCGCGCGGGAACGGTTTTCCGCGTTCAAGACGCCTTGCGCGAAGAGGCGTTCGAGGCGGTAATGGGCGAGCATCGCGCCGATCTGATTTCCGGTGAGGAGCGCCATCGTTCCGTCGGGGCCGCGCGCCGCCACGCCCATGCGGTCGGCGTCGGGATCGGTGGCCATCACGACATCGGCGCCCTCTCGTTCGGCGAGCGCGATCCCCAGGGCCAGGGCCTCGGCGTTTTCCGGGTTCGGAGACTTGACGGAAGGGAAACGTCCGTCCGGCGCCATTTGCTCGGCGACCTCGACGACCGTCGCCCCGACGCGGCGGAGCGCCTCGGGCACGATCCGCGCGCCCGTTCCGTGCAGCGGGGTGTACACGATGCGCACGGCGGGGCCGTGCCGTTTCACGGTCTCGGGTTCGAGGACGAGCTCCATGAGGCGCGAGAGATACGCGTCATCCATGGGGCGTCCAATGGCGTGAACGGCGCCTTTGCCTTCGCCGAGGCGGCAGACCTCCTCGATCGGGATGCGGTGGACTTCGGCGATGATCCCGCTCGCGTGCGGCTCGACGACCTGGGCGCCATCGCCGAAATAAGCCTTGAACCCGTTGTCATGCGGCGGGTTATGGCTCGCGGTGAGGACCACGCCCGCCTGGGCTTCGAGCTCGCGCACGGCGAAGCTGAGTTCGGGCGTCGAACGCTCGGACTCGAAGAGGCTCGCCCGGCCGCCGCAGGCGATCACGGCGCGCGCGGCCAACTCGGCGAAATGCCGCGAGAAATGGCGCGTATCGTGCGCGAATACGACGCGCGGCGCGGGGTTCCCCGTCGCGCGGATCAGATAGCGGGTCAGCCCCATCGTCGCGCGGCGCACGTTGAAATCGTTCATGCAGTTGCTCCCGACGGCGGGATGCGCGGGGCAGGCGCCGTC
>JABWAM010000077.1 GCA_013360985.1 Verrucomicrobiia bacterium
CGCAGGTCGCGTTGGCCGTCGAGCAGGGCGGCGGCGACGCGGTCGGAGCGCGCGGCGAGTTCGGCGTAGGTGATCGCGCCCGCGTTCGTGACGAGCGCGCAGCGCTCGCCGAACGCTTCGGCGCGACGAAAAACATCCAGGGACGCCGATCGCATCAGGGAATCCCCACGAAGGGACGCTGCCTGCGGAACCGCGCGGCGGAGCGAGAGCGGGGCGAGGCATGGAAAATCGGGGCTCGGAAGCGCATGCGCGCCGAGGCTGAGGGAAAATCGCCGGGGGATGAAGCAAAAAGACGGGCGGCGAGAGGGGTGCGCCCCCTTCCATTTGCGCATGAGAAACGCTGAAAAAACTCTTTTCATCTATCATACAATCTGTTAGAAGAATTTCCGAATGAAGAAGGAACCGCGCTACATCACCATCGACGGCAACGAGGCCGTCGGAGACATCGCCTACCGCACGAACGAGGTCATCGCGATCTACCCGATCACCCCTTCCTCGCCCATGGCCGAGACCTGCGACGCCGCCATGGCCGCCGGCCGGAAAAACATTTGGGGCAGCGTGCCGCGCGTCGTCGAGATGCAGAGCGAAGGCGGCGCCGCCGGCGCCGTGCATGGCGCCCTCCAGACGGGATCGTTGACGACGACCTTCACGTCCTCCCAGGGCCTGCTGCTGATGATTCCGAACATGTACAAGATCGCCGGCGAGCTCACCCCGGCGGTCATCCATGTCGCCGCGCGCACCGTGGCCGCCCAGGCGCTCTCGATCTTCGGCGATCACAGCGACGTGATGTCCATCCGTTCCACGGGGTGGGCGCTCCTCGCGGCGAACTCCGTGCAGGAGGCGATGGACTTCGCCCTCATCGCGCAGGCGGCGTCGCTCGAGGCGCGCGTGCCGTTCATCCATTTCTTCGACGGCTTTCGCACCTCGCACGAGCTGTCGAAGGTCGCGACCATTTCCGACGACGAAATGCGCGAGATGCTCGATCCGGAGCTCATCCTCGCCCATCGCCGCCGCGCGCTGACTCCGGATCGTCCCCAACTCCGAGGCACCGCGCAGAATCCGGATGTCTTCTTCCAGGCGCGCGAGGCCTGCAACCCCTTCTACGCGGCCTGCCCCGACGCGACCCAGAAGGCGATGGACCGCTTCGCCCGCGTCGTCGGCCGCCAATATCGCCTCTTCGAGTATTACGGCGCCCCCGACGCCGAGCGCGTGATCGTCCTCATGGGTTCCGGCGCCGAGACCGTCGCCGAAACGGTGGACGCCCTCAACGCGAACGGCGCGAAGCTCGGCGTCCTCAAAGTCCGCCTCTATCGTCCGTTCGACACCCAGCGTTTCTGCGCCGCGCTCCCGTCCACCGCGCGCGCCCTCGCGGTGCTCGACCGGACGAAAGAACCCGGCGCCATCGGCGACCCCCTCTATCTCGACGTCCTCGCCGCCCTTCACGAAGGCGCCGCCGCGGGGTGGACGACGTTCGCCCGTCCGCCGACGGTCCTCGGCGGGCGCTACGGCCTCTCCTCCAAGGAGTTCACCCCTGCGATGGTCAAGGCGGTCTTCGACGAGCTCGCCCGCCCGCGTCCGCGCACCCATTTCGTCGTCGGCATCGAGGATGACGTCTCGAAGACGAGCCTCGATTACGACCCGAGGTTTTCGGTCGAACCCGACGAAGTCCGCCGCAGCATCTTTTACGGCCTGGGTTCCGACGGAACCGTCGGCGCGAACAAAAATTCGATCATCATCATCGGGGAGAACACGCCCAACTATGCGCAGGGCTATTTCGTGTACGACTCCCGCAAGGCGGGCGCCGTGACGATTTCCCATCTGCGCTTCGGGCCGAAACCGATCCGGTCGAGCTATCTCGTGGATCGCGCGCATTTCGTCGCGTGCCATCAACCCACGTTCCTCGGGCGGTACGACATGTTGAAGGCGCTCCTGCCGGGAGGCACCTTTCTCCTGAACAGCGCGCACCCCGCCGATCAGATCTGGGATCAGCTTCCCCGATCCGTGCAGGAGGGGCTGGTGGCCAAGAATGCGAAGTTCTTCGTGATCGACGCCTACGCCGTCGCGCGAGAGAGCGGCATGGGCAGCCGCATCAACACCGTGATGCAGGTCTGTTTCTTCGCGATCTCGGGCGTGCTGCCGCGCGAAGAGGCGATCCGCGCGATCAAGGATTCCATCCGCGAGACCTACGGCAAAAAGGGCGACGAGATCGTGGCGATGAACCTCAAGGCGGTGGACAACACCCTCGCCCGTCTCTTCGAGGTCCCGGTCCCCGCGCAGGCGACCAGCCAGATCCCCGATCCCGATCCCCTCGTCGCCGAGGCGCCCGATTTCGTGCGCAACGTCCTCGGCGCGATGGTGCGCGGCCTCGGCGACGCCCTCCCCGTGAGCGCGCTGCCCGCCGACGGCGCCTTCCCGACCGACACGGCGCGCATGGAGATCCGCACGCTCGCGCAGGAGATCCCGATCTGGGAAGCCGAGATCTGCATCCAGTGCGGCAAATGCGCGATGGTCTGTCCGCACGGCGTGATCCGCGCGAAGAGCTACGAACCCGCCGCCCTCGAGGGCGCGCCCGGAAGTTTCAAATCCCGCGAGGCGCGCGATCCAGATTTCAAGGGGTGGAAGTACACCATCCAGGTCGCGCCGGACGGCTGCACGGGCTGCGGCATCTGCGTGGACATCTGCCCCGCGCGCAGCCGTTCCGAGGCGAAGACCAAGGCGATCAACATGCGGCCGATCGCTCCGCACCACGAAATCGAGCGCGCGAACTGGGCCTTCTTTGCGAAGCTTCCGCAAGCGGACCGCCGGCGGATCAAGGTCGGCAGCATCCGTCAGCAGCAGCTCCAGGAACCGCTCTTCGCCTTCTCCAGCGCCTGCGCGGGATGCGGCGAGACGCCCTACCTCAAGCTGATCTCCCAGCTCTTTGGCGACCGCTTGATTATCGCCAACGCGACCGGCTGCTCCTCGATCTACGGAGGCAACCTCCCGACAACTCCGTGGCTGAAGAACGCCGCGGGACGCGGCCCCGCGTGGTCCAACTCGCTCTTCGAGGACAACGCGGAGTTCGGCCTCGGTTTCCGCATCTCCCTGGATCAGCAGCGCGCGTACGCCGGCGAGCTCCTGCGCGGGCTCGCGGGGAAAATCGGCGACGACCTGGTCGCGGCCCTGCTCCAGGCCAAACAGGCGAACGAAGCCGACATTTATGAACAGCGCGAGCGCGTCGTCGTCCTCCGCGAGAAGCTCCGCGGCCTGGAGGGGGCCGCGGCCCGGCATCTCGATCATCTCGCCGATGCCTTCGTCAAAAAGAGCGTTTGGATCGTCGGAGGCGACGGCTGGGCCTACGATATCGGCTTCGGCGGCCTCGATCACGTCCTCGCCAGCGGACACGACGTCAATGTCCTCGTCCTGGATACCGAGGTCTATTCGAACACGGGCGGGCAGGCGTCCAAGGCCACCCCGCGCGCCGCGGTGGCGAAGTTCGCCGCCGGCGGCAAGCCCGCCCGCAAAAAGGACCTCGGCCTCATCGCGATGACCTATGGACACATCTACGTCGCCAGCGTCGCCATGGGCGCGCGCGACGAACACACCCTCAAGGCCTTCCTCGAAGCCGAAGCGTACGACGGCCCTTCCCTCATCCTCGCCTACAGCCATTGCATCGCCCACGGGATCAACTACATGGGCGTCGCGATGCAGCATCAGAAGGCGGCGGTGGACGCCGGCCGCTGGCTCCTCTACCGCTATCATCCCGACCGCGCGGCGGCCGGCGAAACGCCGCTCCTCCTCGATTCCAAGCCGCCGAAAATTTCCATCGAGAAGAACCTTCTCATGGAGAACCGCTTCAAGATGCTCACCAAGAGCCGGCCGGCCGTCGCCAAGCAACTCTTCGAAGAGGCCCAGCGCGACGTCGAGGAACGCTGGCGCTTCTACGAGCATCTGGCCGCTCAAAACGCGGCGGCATCCAAGACGCCCGCGCCCTCCACGCCTCCCGCGCCGACGAATCCCTGACCCGCCCCACCGAGGAGACTTCCCATGAGCCTTGATCTCACCACCCACTATCTCGGCCTGACCCTCCGCAACCCGCTCGTTGTCGCCTCCTCGCCCCTCTCGGACGAACTGGATAACCTGCGCAAAATGGAGGACGCGGGCGCGGGCGCCGTCGTGCTGCATTCGCTCTTCGAAGAACAACTCCGCCACGAACGCCTCGAACTCCATCACCACCTCACCCAGAGCACCTACAGCTTCCCCGAGGCGCTCTCCTTCTTTCCCGAACCGGACGAGTTCAGCCTCGGCCCCGAGGAATACCTCGAACACATCCGCCGCGCCAAACAAGCCGTCCGGATCCCCGTGATCGCCAGCATCAACGGCGCCAGCCCCGGCGACTGGGTGAAGTGCGCTCGCCAGATGCAGGACGCCGGCGCCGACGCCATCGAACTCAACATCTACTACATCCCCACCGATCCCGCGCTCGATTCCGCAAAGGTCGAGCAGACCTATCTGGAGATCCTTCAGACGGTCAAGTCCACGGTCACTCTCCCGATCGCGGTCAAGCTCAGCCCCTTCTTCAGCAATATGGCGGCGATGGCCAAACGCCTCGATGCCGCGGGCGCCGACGCGCTCGTGCTCTTCAACCGCTTCTACCAGCCGGATATCGATCTGGAATCGGTCGAGGTGCGTCCGCATGTCCTCCTGAGCACGCCGCAGGCCATGCGCCTGCCGATGCGTTGGATCGCCATTCTCCACGGCCGCCTCCGCGCCGACCTCGCCGCCGCGAGCGGAGTCCATCAGGCGCCGGATGTCGTCAAGATGCTCATGGTCGGCGCGAACGTGGTCCAAATCTGTTCCGCCCTGCTCATGCGCGGCATCGACCACCTCCGCGTCATCGAGCAAGGCCTGCGCACCTGGATGGAAGTCCACGAATACCTCTCCGTGCGCGAGATGCTCGGCTCGATGAGCCAGGAGAAATGTCCCGATCCCGGAGTGTTTGAGCGCGCCCAGTACATGCGCGCCCTCGCCAGCTTCAAGGCTTAGCCTGCATCCCGCTCCCTGCGGTGAAAGAGACGCCTCCGGCGCGCAAAAGGATGCCGGCAACGACGGAAGCAAGGGCGCTCTCGCCAAGGTGAGCGTTCTTCCCTCGCAAGCAAAAGCGTCAAAATGACGCACATTTCCGCATTCGTGAACAAGATGAGACAAGACGACTCTCTCGCTATACAAATTTTTCTGAAATTCTTTTGAAATCACGCAATTTTCAACTATTTTGAATCAATTGGGATTGGCATCTCGCCTGCTCTATCTATTCCTGCGAAGCAAACGCACCTTTATGGCAAAAATCCTCGGCATCGATTTAGGCACCACCAACTCCTGCATGGCCGTCATTGAAGGCGGCGAGCCCAATGTTCTGGAGAATCTCGAAGGCGAGCGGACGACGCCGTCCATCGTCGCATTCGCAAAGAGCGGCGACCGTCTCGTCGGCAAGTTGGCGAAGAATCAAGCTGTCACCAATCCGCGCAACACGATCTATTCGATCAAGCGGTTCATGGGACGAAAGTTCGAGGAGATCAGCGAGGAGGCCAAACGGGTTCCCTTTAAAGTGGTGAAGGCCGAGAACGGCGACGCCCATGTCGAGGTCGAGGTGGAAGGACGCGCGAAACGGTTCTCGCCGCCGGAGATCTCGGCGATGATTCTTTCGAAGCTCAAGGCGGACGCCGAGGCGAAGCTCGGCGAAAAGATCACCCAGGCGGTGATCACTGTTCCCGCGTATTTCAACGACAGTCAGCGGCAGGCGACCAAGGACGCCGGCAAGATCGCGGGCCTCGAGGTGCTGCGCATCATCAACGAGCCGACCGCCGCGTCGCTCGCCTACGGGCTCGACAAAAAGAAGGATGAAAAGATCGCCGTCTACGATCTCGGCGGCGGGACGTTCGACATCTCCGTGCTCGAGATCGGCGACGGCGTCTTCGAGGTGAAGGCGACCAACGGCGACACCCACCTCGGCGGCGACGACTGGGATCATCGGGTGGTGGACTGGCTCCTGGCGGAGTTCAAGAAGGATACGGGCATGGATCTCTCGAAGCAGCCGGATGCGCTCCAGCGCCTGAAGGAGGAGGCGGAGAAAGCGAAAAAGGCGCTCTCCTCTTCGCAGCAGTATGAGATCAATCTCCCGTTCATCACGGCGGATGCGAGCGGCCCGAAGCATCTGAACAAGACGCTCACCCGTCCGAAGCTGGAGCAGCTTTGCGACGATCTGATCGAGCGGACGATCAAGCCGGTCAAGGCCTGCCTCGCCGACGCGAACTTCGAGGCCAAACAGATTGACGAGCTCGTCCTCGTCGGCGGGATGACGCGTATGCCCCGCGTGATCGAGGCGGCACGGAAACTCGTGGACAAGGAGCCGCACAAGGGGGTGAACCCGGACGAGGTCGTCGCCGTCGGCGCGGCGATCCAGGGCGGCGTCCTCAAAGGCGAGGTGCGCGACGTGCTTCTCCTCGACGTGACGCCCCTGTCGCTCTCGATCGAAACGCTCGGCGGGATCTCGACGACGATGATCGCGCGGAATACGACGATCCCGACCAAGAAAAGCGAGATTTTCAGCACCGCGGCGGACCATCAGCCGGCGGTGGACATCGTGATCCTCCAGGGCGAACGCAAGATGTCGCGCGACAACAAGCGCCTCGGCATCTTCAAGCTCGACGGCATCCCGCCCGCGCCGCGCGGTCTGCCGCAGATCGAGGTGACGTTCGACATTGACGCGAACGGGATCCTCCATGTCACCGCCAAGGACCTCGGCACCAAGAAAGAGCAGAAGATCACGATCACGGCCTCGAGCGGTCTCTCGAAGGAGGAGGTGGAACGCATGGCGAAGGACGCCGAGGCGCACGCCGAAGAGGACAAGAAAGAAGCCGAACGCATCGAGCTCCGCAACCAGAGCGAGTCGGCGGCTTATCAGGCGCGCAAGACGCTCAAGGACGCCGGCGACAAACTCTCGGGCGACGAAAAGGAGCGCGTCGAAAAGGCGGCGGAGGCGCTGGAGAAGGCCGTCAAGGCCGACGACGCCGAGGGAATGAAAAAGGGGCAGGAGGAACTCACCGAAGCCCTGCACGCGGTGGCTGCCAAACTCTACGAGAGCGCCAAGGCGGAAAAGGCGGCTCAGGGGGCGGAGAAGGCCTCCTCGGACGGCAAGAGCAAGGAGGGACGGACGGTCGAGGCGGACTTCGAAGTCGTGGATGAGGAGAAGAAGCCCGGAAGAAACTGACATTTTTCGAATTTCGCCGGGAGCGAGTCGGCCGACGCGGCCGGCTCAACTCGGCGGAGAGAAGCCAAAGGACACAGAGGACCAACGCAAACCATCAAGCCATCGTTCGCCGCGGGGGGCCGCCCCTCTGTGTTCGCGAACCTTTCCCCGCGGAGACGCGATGGCGCGAAACCCAGAACATCACGCATGAAAGTGAAACCCATCGGCGACCGTGTGCTGGTGAAGCCCGCCCAGGAGGAAGAGGTCAAGAAGGGCGGGATCATCATCCCGGACACCGCCAAGGAGAAGCCCCAGGAGGGCAAGGTCATTGCCGTCGGCACCGGAAAGCTCGACGACGACGGGAAGAAAATCCCGTTCCAAGTGAAGGTCGGAGACCGTGTGCTTGTCAGCAAGTACGGCGGGACCGAGATCAAGATTGATGGCGAGGAATACCAAATCCTCCGCGAGGACGACATCCTCGGCATCATCGAATAACCGAAAGGAGACAAGCAGTTATGGCAGCGAAACAACTCGTGTTCAGTGAGGACGCCCGCCAACGGGTGCTCCGCGGAGTGGCGAAACTCGCCCACGCCGTGGTCGTCACGCTCGGCCCCAAGGGCCGCAACGTCGTCCTCGACAAGAAGTTCGGGTCCCCGACCGTCACCAAGGACGGCGTGACCGTGGCCAAGGAAATCGAGCTCGAAGATCCCTTCGAGAACATGGGCGCCCAGATGGTGCGCGAGGTGGCGTCCAAGACCAGCGACGTCGCCGGCGACGGCACCACGACCGCCACGGCCCTGGCCGAGGCGATCTATCGCGAGGGCCTCAAGAACGTCACCGCGGGCGCCAACCCCATGGGCCTCAAGCGGGGCATCGAGCAGGCCGTCGAAAAGGCCGTCGAGAACCTCCAGAAGCAGTCCAAGAAGGTGAAGGACAAGTCCGAGATCAAGCAGGTGGCCACCATCTCCGCCAACGGGGATGAGACCATCGGCGAGATCATCGCCGACGCGATGGACAAGGTCGGTAAGGACGGCACCATCACCGTCGAGGAAGCCAAGACCATCGAAACCACGCTCGACGTGGTCGAAGGGATGCAGTTCGACAAGGGGTATCTCTCCCCCTACTTCGTCACCAAGGCGGAGGAAATGGAGTGCCTCCTGGACAACGCCTACATCCTGATCAACGAGAAGAAGATCTCGTCGCTCAAGGACATGCTCCCGCTGCTCGAGAAGATCGCCAAGGTCGGCCGTCCGCTCCTGGTGATCGCCGAGGAGGTCGAGGGCGAGGCGCTCGCCACGCTCGTGGTCAACAAGCTCCGCGGCACGCTCCAGGTCTGCGCCGTCAAGGCGCCGGGCTTCGGCGACCGCCGCAAGGCCATGCTCGAGGACATCGCCATCCTGACCGGCGGCAAGTGCCTCAGCGAAGACCTCGGCATCAAGCTCGAGAACGTCACGCTCGATGACCTTGGCCAGGCCAAGCGCATCGTCGTGGACAAGGAGAACACCACCATCGTCGAAGGCTCGGGCAAAAACTCCGACATCCAGGGCCGGATCAACCAGATCCGGAAGCAGATCGAGGAGACCACCTCCGACTACGACAAGGAGAAGCTCCAGGAACGCCTCGCGAAACTCGCGGGCGGAGTCGCCGTGGTGAACGTCGGCGCGGCCACCGAGACCGAGATGAAGGAGAAGAAGGCGCGCGTCGAGGACGCCCTCCACGCGACCCGCGCGGCCGTGGAAGAGGGGATCGTCGCCGGCGGCGGCGTGGCCCTCATCCGCGCGATCAAGGCGCTCGACAGCCTCAAACTGTCGGGAGACGAGGAGATCGGCGTCGGGATCGTGCGCAAGGCGCTCGAGTTCCCGCTCCGTCGCCTCGCCGAGAACGCCGGGCTCGAAGGCTCGGTGATCTTCAACGAGGTCGCCAGCCGCAAGGGAAGCGAAGGCTACAACTTCGCGACCGACAAGTACGAAGACCTCGTCGAGAACGGCGTGGTGGATCCCACCAAGGTCGCGCGTTGCGCCCTCCAGAACGCCGCCTCCATCGCGAGCCTGCTCCTCACCACCGAGGCGCTCATCACCGAGATCCCGGAAAAGGAGAAGGCGCCCGCGGGCGGCGGCCCCGGCGGCATGGGCGGCATGGGCGGCGGCATGGACTACTGATCCCCGCTCCCCGAACCTCACACAACCCTCAACCCAAGGGGGCGTCCCGGGCGACCGGGGCGCCCCTTTGCTTTTCGGTGTACGAAGGGGGGGCGTGCCCAAATCCACGGATCCGCTCCATTTTCCGAAAGTAACCCTCCTCATCATCCATCAAGGAACGGGTGGGTGGGGCGTGTCGAGATTCCGGACTCCGCACAAGAAGGATGCAACGGCTCGGCCGGCGGCCTCGCCCTACCTTTCCTTGTCCATGCTTGAGGAAAATCCGCTCTGTCGCGAAACGAGGGAGGGCGCCGCCGCTGGCGGCGCCACCGCAGCGGCTTGAGCCCAAAATGTTGCGAGGGCGTCGCGTATTCCTCGACTGAGGATGGACTCCCCGCATGCCTTACGCGGGGATTTGGGGGGACATCCCGTCCTCGCCCTGCCTCGATCTGGGCACGGGGGAAATCATCCCGAACTCCTCACAGATGCGCAGCTCGGCCGGCGGCCTCGCCCTCCCTCGCTTCGCGATGA
>JABWAM010000394.1 GCA_013360985.1 Verrucomicrobiia bacterium
CCCTCGTGCAGGGCGCCCATCGTGGGGACCAGGATGATGCGCCGTCCGCGGCGTCGGGCGGGCGCGAGGGCGCGTTCGAGCGCCGCGATCGTCCGAATGATTTTCATTCGAGCGGCAGATTGAGGCGTTCGATGGAGAGGGCTTTTCCGGAGGTTGAATCGGCGCGGATTCGCGCGCCGTTGAAGCGGATCCCCTGCCGCGCGACCTCGAAACGCTGTGGCATCTGGGTGAGGAAGCGTTCGATGATCGGCTGGATCTCCCGGCCCAGGATGGATTCGTGCGGCCCGGTCATCCCCGCGTCGCAAAGAAAGGCCGTGCCGCCGGGAAAGATCGTTTCGTCGGCGGTCTGCACATGCGTGTGCGAGCCGACCACGGCCGTGACGCGTCCGTCGAGAAATCGGCCGAGGGCGATCTTTTCGGAGGTCGTTTCGGCGTGCATATCCACGAAGATGAGGGGCGTCTCGGCGCGGAGGCGCGCGACTTCGCGTTCGGCGACCTGAAAGGGGCAGTCGAGGTTGCGCAGGAAGGTGCGGCCCATGAGGTTGAGCACCGCGAGTTTGACTCCTGCGGGCGACTCGACGATCACGGCGCCGGCGCCGGCGACACGCGCGGGGAAATTGGCGGGGCGGAGGAGGCGGGGTTCCGCGCCGATCATCGGGAGGATCTCCTTGTTGTCCCAGATGTGGTCGCCGGTCGTGACGACATCGGCGCCGGCGTCGCGGAGTTCCTGAAAGATCTTTGGGGTGATCCCCGATCCGCCGGCGCTGTTCTCGCCATTGACGACGCAGAAATCGGCGCGGTGGCGGTTCCGGAGAGGACCGAGGATCTGGCGGATCGCGCGCCGTCCCGGTTCGCCCACGATGTCTCCCGAGTAGAGAAGCGTCACCTCTTTGGACATGTGATGATCTCCTGGTCGGTGATGATGCGGTCCATCGGGACGTCGCCGGGGGTTTCTTCGATTTCGGGCACGACCTGAAAATCGAAGGCGACCGCGGTTTTGTAGGCGCGCGTGTTTTCGCAGAGGCGGTCGAAGTATCCGTAGCCGTGGCCGAGACGATTGCCGGAGCGGTCGAAGGCGAGCCCCGGAAGAATGATCGTGTCGAGGTCTTCCTTCGGCACGGGGCGCCACGCGGCGGCGGAGGGTTCGAGGATGCCGAGCTTGCCAGTCTCGAGGTCCCTCTCGAAGTCCCGGATCTCCGAAGGAAAATAGCCGCGGCGTTCGCGGTCGAAGGCCGGCACGCAGATCCGTTTCCCCTGTTCCAGAAGGCGGAGGACGATGGGGATCGTGGCGACTTCTTCGGCGCGGTTGAGGTAGATCAGCGCGGTCTGCCAACGGTCGCGCCAGGCGTCGAGGACGAACTTTTGAATCGCGGCGTTTGCGCGCGCGCGCGCGTCGGGATCCATCACGAGACGCCGGCGCAGCATGTCTTGCCGCAGGGCGTCGCGCGAGGGGAGGTCTTTGGGGAGGGTGACGCGTGCGCTCACGGGGGCGAGCGTCGCGAAACGGATTTGCCGGGAGAGGCGGCGCCGCGCGTCCGCGGGGAAAATGCAGGGCCGATGTCCTTCGGAAAAAAACGTTTCTTCATGCGACCTCTCCTAGGCTATCCGGACGCCGCGGCGCACTATAAGATTTTCCTCATTCAAACCACGGAAG
>JABWAM010000395.1 GCA_013360985.1 Verrucomicrobiia bacterium
TTGTCCGCGCTCGACGCGGCGGCTCGGTCATCCCGCGTTCCCCTTCCGCGCGCTGCGGAAGGCGGGTGTGCCGGTCGTTCTCGGGACCGACAGCCTCGCGTCGAACGACGATCTCTCGATGTTCGCCGAGACGCGCGCCTTCGCCGACGCGCATCCCGAGTTGCGTCCGAGGGAGATCCTCGCGATGGCGACCTCGTCGGCCGCCGCGGCCCTCGGCGCGGGCGCCGCGTGGGAGGGGTGGCGGGACTGGATCGCGATTCCCTGTTCGGCGGCGCGCGAAGCTTCGGTGTGGGACGCGATCCTCGCGCACGAAGGGAGGGTTTCCTGGGCGATGGTGGATGGACAGATCGTTCGGCTTTCGGAGCCGATCGAGGCGCGTCGTCCTTGTCGCGCGGATCCTGGCGAGAGGAGAAAATGCGCGTAGTAAAAATCGCGCTTCGTGCGGCGTTTCGCGGCGGGAAATCCGAGCGCGGGCGAGTTTGAGGATTGAAGGCGCGAGGGGTTCCGGGGCAACATTCGCGCATGGCCAAACCTCTCGATGTCACGATTGTCGGCGGCGGAATGATCACGAACGATCTCCTGTTGCCCGCCGTTTACCAACTCCAGCGCGCGGGGGTGGCGGGCGCGATCACGGTGTGCGCGCTGAATACGCCGCCCCTCAAGGCCTTGAAGGAAAACCCGGAGCTGAAGCAGGCGTTTCCGGGGCAGGATTTCCTGGCGCAACCGGCGCTTGCGGAACCGGCCGACCGGACGTTTCCCGCGCTCTACAAAGAGGTCTTGGCGCGGATGCCGCCCCGCCAGGCGGTCGTCGTCGCGATGCCGGACAACCTGCATTACGAGGTGGTCATGGAGGCGCTCCGCCGCGATCAGCACGTGCTCTGCGTGAAACCCCTCGTGCTCAAGCATGCGCACGCCGTCGAGGTGGAGAAGTTCGCGCTCGAGAAGGGGTTGTTCGTCGGCGTGGAGTACCACAAGCGTTTCGACCGCCGGTCGCTCATCGCGCGGCGTCATTACGAACTCGGGCATTTCGGACAGTTCGTGATGGGCGAGGCGAAGCTCATCGAGCCGTGGTACTACCGCCACTCGAACTTCCAAAACTGGTTCACCTGCGACCGCACCGATCCATTCGTCTATATCGGCTGTCATTACGTGGACCTCGTCTTCTTCATCACGGGCCTGAAGCCGGTGGAGGTTTCCGTTTCCGGGGTGAAAGGGAAATTCCCGAACGGCAAGGAGGGCTATCTCTGGTCCAACGGACGGGTGCGCTTCGAAAACGGCGCGATCCTCTCGGTGACGAACGGGCTCGGGTATCCCGATCAAGGCAGCGGCGGCAACGAACAATGCCTCACGATGTTTTGCGAAGGAGGCGATTGCGGCGGGATCATCAAGCACGACGACCAGTTCCGCGGGGTGACCCACGGCTACGTCGAGGCGAAGGGGGGCAAGCATCACCATTTCATCAACCCCGACTTCTTCCGCCTGGTTCCCTGGGAAGGCGCGGGTTACAAGCCCGTGGGCTACGGGCCGGACTCGGTCGCTGCGATCCTCGGGATGGCGCACCGCATCGAGGCGGAGACCGCCGGGATGGCGGAGGCGCCCGCGCTCGCGCGGCGGCGCGAGCGGATCCGCG
>JABWAM010000396.1 GCA_013360985.1 Verrucomicrobiia bacterium
CGCACCGCGCGCAAAAGGAGAAACGGCAGGATGGCCGCCTTCAGCGTGACGCTCACCAGGGCCTCGCCCGCCATGCGCCACGTCAACGAATCCGCGCCCGTCGCGAGCGGCAACGCGGCGAGGAGCACTCCCTGGGCGGCCACCACCCGGATGCACGCCACGGGACGACTCGACCCCAGCAGGCGCAGGTTGGTAAGCACCACGAGAATGATGAGCACTTCGGCGAGCGTTTCCATCAGGCGTTCCCCCGGGAAAAGGCGGACAGCACCAGCGCCAGGACCGAAAGCGCCAACGCGCCCGCCAGGAGATGCGGCACCTTCGAAAGCCGCAGCCGCGCCATCACGGACTCCACGACGCCGACGGCCACCGCCAGAACGAACACCCCGGCCACCGTGGCGCCAAGCGCCAGCCAGGCGTTCTCCCGCGCGGGAAAGAAGAAACCGGCAACCAAGGTTCCCAAGACCCAAAACTTCAGCGCCGCCGCATACTGAATCAGCCCGAAATCGGGCCCGCTGTGGTCGAGCACCATGACCTCGTGGATCATGGTCAACTCAAGGTGCGTCGCCGGATCGTCCACCGGGATGCGCGCATTCTCCGCCAGAAACACGATGCCGAACGCCGCCGCCACGAGCAGCACCGCCACCCCTCCCGAGGCCGCCAGACGCCCCGGCGTCAGGACATGAAAAATCTCGGAGATCGAGAGGCTGCCCGCCGCGCGCGCCAAGGCCAGCAATCCCACGAGCAGCGCCGGTTCCGCCAGCGCCGAAAAGGCCGCTTCGCGGCTCGCCCCCATCCCCTCGAAAGCCGACCCCGTGTCGAGCGCGGCGAGGATCGTCGCGAAACGCGCGGCGGCCAGGGCGTAGGCAAAAAGCAACAGATCGCCTTCGAATGACATCATCGCGCGCCCCCCGCCCCATGGCGCGATCGACAGCGCGACCGCCACGCCGGCGAAGCCGACGCACGGCCCGAGGCGAAACACCCGGCTCGTCGTCGCGCTATAGACCGCGCCCTTCCGGAACTGTTTGACGACGTCGTACCAAGGCTGAAGCACGGGCGGTCCGCGTCGCCCCGCGAAACGCGCCTTGGTCCTTTGAACCACGCCGAGAAGGAGCGGCGCCAGGAGCAGCGCGGCCACGAGATGCAGGATCGCCGGCGCGCTCATCGGAGTTTCCAGATCAAAAGGATCAACGCTGTCAACGCCACGTAAAGAACGTAGATCTGGGTGCGCCCATGTTGAAGCCCGCGAACCCGGCCGGCGATGTGGTCCACCCGGCGAAAGAGAGGTTCGAACAGCCGCCGCCGAAACAGGTCGCTGACGCCCCCATGAAATTCCGACGGGCCCGGAAAAAGTTTCTCGAGGCGGGGCCGCCGCGGAGCGAAGCGCAGAAACGGCGCGAAGACCGCCATCAGCGGCGCGGCAAAGGAGGAGGCCGTGTATTGCATCCGGGCTGTGGGCGCGACATATCCGCAGTCCCACGTCATCCCCTGCGTCGTCTCCCGCCCGCGAAGCAGCCGCCGGCGAGCCATCCAGGCCGCGAAAGTCAGCGCCGCGAGCGCGCCGCCGCCGAGCGCAATCCCCAGGGCCGGCCCCGACGCCGAATCCAGCGCCCGCGCCGCATCCGCGGGGGC
>JABWAM010000397.1 GCA_013360985.1 Verrucomicrobiia bacterium
AGCGGATTTTCCTCAAGTATGGACGATGGAAAGGTAGGGCGAGGCCGCCGGCCGAGCCGTCACACCCTTCGTGTGAGGAGTCAGGAATCTCGACACGCCTCACCCCTCCGATCCTCAATGGATGATGATGAAAGGATCTCTCTGAAAATGGAGCTTATCCGTGGATTTGGGCCCGCCTCACGCCGCGCGCGCGGCGAACGAAGCCGCGCGCCGCCGGCGTCTTTCCGCGGCGAACGCCGTTTCTACTTCCGTTCTTTGAGGAGATCCCGGATCTCGGCGAGAAGTTTTTCCTGCGCGGGAGGCTCCGGAGGCGCGGCAGGCGCTTCCGCCGGCGCACGGCTCTTCCGTTGAAGGGTGTTGATCGCCTTGACGAGGAGAAAGACGCAAAAGGCCACGATCAGAAAATCCAAGGCGACATTGATGAACTGGCCGTAGGCCAACACCGGAATCCCTTTGGCCTTCGCGTCCGCGAGGGAGATCGCCGGTTTGGAGCCGTCGAGGTTGACGAACAAATCGGCGAAGTTCACGCCGCCGGTCAGCCTTCCGATCGGCGGCATGATGAGATCGTTCACGATGGACGAAACGATCTTCCCGAACGCCGCGCCGATGATGACGCCGACCGCGAGGTCTACGGCGTTCCCGCGAACCGCGAAATCGCGGAACTCTCTGAGCATCGCTTTCATTGCGTCCTCCGTCGCGCGGCGTCAATTCTGGCCGCCAAGAGCGCCGGCCGCGGCGCCCGCGGGATCGGCCGAAGTCGCCTTCTGGATGAGCGCCTTGATTTCGGCGAGAAGCTTCGTCTGCTCCTCGGTGAGTTGAAGACTGGAAAGTTTCTGGACGATCTCGCCGGCCTCCTTGATCTTCGATTCGCCGGCGAGTTTCTTGGCTTGTTCGAGCAGGGCGTTCGCATCGCCCGAGGCGAGGGCGTTCGCGGCATCTGCGGCCGCTTGCGTCGCGTCGGGAATTGCCTGCTCGAGGCGGGCGGCCGCCTGATTCACCGACTGCGAAATGGATTGGGTCGCCGTCTTTACGGCGCCGACCATCTTTTCCAAATCGCCGACGGGCGGCGTGGCCGCGGAAGGTTCGGATTCCTTTTTGCCGCAGCCCGCGAGAGCGACGGCGATGGCGGCAGTGAGAGGGAGGAAGATTTTTTTCATGACGAGAGATCGGTTTTCGTGGTTGAGGAAAGCCCTTCGCGCCTCGCGCGAGGATCGGGCTTCCCGTTTGATGCGGGAAAAATAGGGCGGTTTTGATCGCTTGGCAAGCGCCGCGCCAGAATCGTCGGCGCCGATCAGGAATGCTTGACGTTTCGAGCCGAACGAGAGGAACGCGTTTAGCGGGAGGCTTCGCCCGCGGCGCGCGCCTCCCATCCGTCGAACAACGTCGGCAGGATCGCGCGCTGATACTGAAGAGCGCCCGCGGCGAGGCACGCGAGGATCAAGAACGCCGCGAGATTGCTCAGAGCGGCGGCAGCCAGCTTGGGGCGCGCCGCGCGAAAGCCGCCGGGGGTGACCGCGGCCCACCAGACCCAAAGCGCCGCGGAAAGGAGGGTCCCAAGAGCGAGGAAGACCGGTCCTGGAGGCCATCCCAACGCCGACCAGGCCATCGGCGCGGGCGCGAACGCGA
>JABWAM010000398.1 GCA_013360985.1 Verrucomicrobiia bacterium
TGGGTGACGCCATCCGCCGCGACGAAGAGCCGCGGGCGCGCCGCGCGAGCCAAGAGATCGGAGAGCGCCGACGGCGGCGGTACGCGCCCCACGGCGAGCACTCCCTGAAAGAGCGGGTAGCCCGCGAGCGCCGAGAGCGCCGCGCGCGGGGCGAGATAGACCGGAAACGCCTCCCGCCGCACGGCGATCTGTTCCTCCAACGGGGCGATCCAGCGTTCCTCCATGAGCATGGAAAGGATGCGCCATCCGCTCCCGAGCAGACGGCGAACCACCTTCTCGCCCTCGGCGACGAAGATCCCCTGGCGGCGGTGTTCGGCTTGCCGCCGCATCGTGCGGTAGGGCGCGAGTTCCGGCGCGTCGAGCGAATCCACCCGCTGAAAAATCGGCATCACCGCGGAGCGTAACGCGCGGCCGCCGGTCAAATCGAGCGTCAAGCGGGCTTGCAGTCGGCGCGATGCTTCGGCAGAATCCGCGAGCCGTGTTCAACCGGCTCGTCGCCTTCATCTACCGAACGGTGTTCCGCGCGCTCGCGCGGATCTGGAAACCCACCCCGCGCAAGCTCAGGTCGAGCGAGATCCGCGCCATCCTCGTCTTCAGCGCCGCGGGCATCGGCGACACCCTCACCGACAGCGTGGCGATCCGCGCGCTCAAGGAGACCTTTCGCAAGGCCACGGTGTCCGTCGTCACCCACCGCCGCCGCGCCGCCTTGGCGCGCCACAATCCTTACGCCGACGAAATCATTTCTTATCACAAATCGTTCTGGCGTTTCTTCCAGCTCGCGCGGTTGCTGCGGCGGAAAAAACCCGATGTCGTCGTCATGCTTCGCGGCAACGATCCCGACCTCTGGCCGCTCGCGTGGATCGCCAATCGCCGCGCGGTGGTGAGTTGGCCGGGGATGACCCGCTTCGCCTTTCTCATCGCCTATCCGGTCGACATCCCCGATTGGGACCATCTCCACGGCGTCGAGCAGACCCTGCGCATCGTGGGCGTGCTGGGCGCCGAAACGAAAGACAAACGCCTCGTCTACGAAACGCGCGAAGTCGAACGCTTTCAGATGCGTGAACGGCTCGAACGCCACGGGCTGCGCCCCGAAGATCCGATCGTCATCTTCCAGGTCGGCGGCGGACGCCGCAGTTCCTGGCGCGACTGGCCGACCGAGCACTACGTCGAGCTTGGATGCGAGCTCCTCCGCCGCTATCGCGCGCGCCTCGTGCTCACGGGCGGCATCGAACATTACGAAAAGGCCGTCCGCATCCAGACGAAGCTTCCCGAAGGGGTGATCAACTTCACCGGCCAGGTTCGCCTGGAGGAAATGGCCGCCCTCCTTGCCTCCGCGAAAATTCTCGTCAGCACGGACACGGGCATCATGCATCTCGGATTTGCCGTCGGCGTGGACACGCTCGCGCTCATCCACTGCAATAACCCGGCGCACCGCGTCGGGCCTTACGGATACGCCGACCGCCATCTCGTCGCCCAGCTTGAACCGCCCACGGGCGTGCCGGTCTCCACCGACGTGCCGATGTCCCTACTCACGCCGGCCGCGGTCTGGGCGAAGCTCGAAACGTTGTGCCGACGTCATCGGCTCGAACCCGCCTCCGCCGCGCGCCCGC
>JABWAM010000078.1 GCA_013360985.1 Verrucomicrobiia bacterium
TGCATGAGGGAAACGTAATCCAAACCGCGGGATTCGCAACGGCGCGTCCCTGGCCCAAATCCCCGCGTAAGAAACGAGAGAGTCCATCCTTGATCGAGAATCGCGTGGCGCCTTCACCACGTGTGGTGTTTCAGCCGCTGCGGCGGCGCCCTCCCTCGCTTCGCGACCGAGCGGATTTTCCTCAAGCGTGGACGATGGAAAGGGAGGGCGAGGCCGCCGGCCGAGCCGCCGCACCCTTCGTGTGAGGAGTCCGGAATCTCGACACGCCCCATCCACCCGGCCCTCCATGGAGGCTGATGAGGGTTGCTCTCTGAAAATGGAGCTTATCTGTGGATTTGGGCCTGGGAGGCGCGCTCGAAGGCGTGCGATGTAAACGCCAGGCCGTTGTGGGCATCCGCGCCGATGCGAGCGAGAGGAAGAGCGCGTCACGCCGTCGCGCCAGGGGCGGACGCGGGAAGATGAACCGGATCTTTGAGATGCGGCAGGAGTTTGCGCCATTCCGCGAGGTCGTCGGCATGACGGATCTCGGGAAGAAAACCGAAGGCGAGATAGAGATTGATCGCGGGGATCCGGGTGACGTGCGTGCCGAGGACGAGCTTCCGAAAGCCCTGCGCGCGGAGGCGCTCGCACACAGCGCTCATCAGCGCCTTGCCGAGTCCCGCGCCTTGCGCGCCCTCCGCGATGGCGATCCAGTGCACGCGGCCGCAATCGGGGGCGTCCCGGTCCGGGAGATGCCAGGCGGTGGCCGTGCCGATCGGGCGGCCTTCCGGATCCTCAAGGAAGAGCATGCATTTCTGGAGGCGACCTTCATCGATGCCGAACTCTTTACGGAACAGGTCGTCGGTGATTGGGAGAAAACGTTCCGCGGAACGCTGGACCGCGAGCCAGACGGCTTCATCGCCGGTGCGATATCCCCGGATGCGGAATCCGTCGCGGAGGGAATGACGCGGGAGTCCTTCGACGCTCGCGCGGCGCATCATGACGGCATAAGGCTCCGGAGGCGCGGGAGAGTTCATCGGTGCAATCATCCTCGGACGCGCGCGGCCAGTCAATGAGAACGCTTCCGGATTCCATGTTCGCTGCCGCGAAGATTTTGGAGAAGCCCCGACGCTTTGCCTCCAAGCCTGTCGCGTCCGCGACGGAGGGCAGACCGATTTTCAACTCCCTTCTTTATCGCGTGGAGTTTGGGCGGTGATCCATTCGAGGTAGGTCGTTGGACGACGATGTTCGAGCGCGATCGAGACGATTCGGCGGACCTGCCTCCAGACTTTGGGAGAATCAAGGTCGGTTGGATGGATCCCGACGCGCATCGGTTCCCTCGCCGCCAGACGGCGGGCGAGACGCGCGTTCCACAGGAGGGAAGCGCCACGCCGCCATGCCGCACGCGTGCTCCAGACGCACGAGGTCGCGGGGAATCGCGCGCGGCTCGGCAGATGGACGATCTCGGTCCGGGTCGTGGTGTAAAGGAGTCCGGCATCGCGGAGCGCCTCTTCGACCTGCGAATTGAGAAGCCACGCGGGCGCGACGAAACCTTGGGCGTGGAGTCCGTGGACGGAAAACGCGGAGAGCCCCTGCTCCACGAGGCGGAGAGCGGACGCGCGGTCGAGGGCGAAGAATTCGGCTTCGCGCGCCGTGTAAAGTTCCTCGTAGAACCACCGCCGGAGGCGTCCCTGGATCGGGCTTTTCATTTGTCCCTCGGGAAGGGCGTGGCGCCAGCCGTGCAGGACGATCTCATGCCCTTCCTCCTGCCAGCGCCGCAGCCAGCCGACGAGGGCGGGGTGTTGGTCGAGGGAACCGGTGTCCCGATGGCGTGGGATCACGAGGAGGCTCATGCGCTTCACCCCGAGACGCGCCATCTCGTTCACCTGCCGCTGCACGGGGTGAAAGTGGAACGGGGAGATGTCGTGGATCGAAACGATGAGGGAGGCGAGCGTCATGAGGGCGCCATCTTTCCGCAGAGGGGGCGCGCCTGCCATCGATTTCTTGAGAGGGTGATTGGAGGATCGGCGGAACCTCCGAGCCGTTTCGGCCGAAGTCGCGGCGTCACGACGCGCGCGCTTTCGCGTTGTGGCGCGGCGATGTGCTATGCTTGATCCATGTTTCGCGGCGCGACGTTGCTCCTGGCGGCTCTCCTGGCGTGGACGGCCCGCGGCGACGTCTCCGGAATGCGCGTCGAGGTGTATCCGCTCGGCCTCATGGATTTCGAACTCGCCGCGAAGGTCGCCGCCGAGATCGTTTCGCCCGCGGGCAAGCTTTTCCCCGACAAGTCCGGCCAACGCCTCATCGTCCTGGAAACCGACGAGCGGCATGCGGCGTTGAGAAAAGCGCTGGAGAAGATCAACGTTCCTCCGAAACACGTTCGGATCCGGGTGGCGTTTCAGGATGCGCTCCAGACCAGCCGTCGGGCGGTCGAGGTGGAGGGGCAGGCGACGATCGGCGGGGTGCGAGTCAGGACCGGGTCGTCGGGGTCCAAAGGCGCCTCGGTGAGCGTCGTCGGCGACGCGCGAGACGCGACTGCGTCGTCGCTGGTGGAGCAGGAACTCCTCGTCATCAGCGGCGGCCAAGCGAAACTTTTTGTCGGGCATGAAGTCCCGGACGCAGATTGGTTTTGGACATGGGGATGTCAGCATGGGTTGTGGATGGGGAACATCCGCTGGCGCGAGGTCGGGGCGAGCATGCGCGTGGCGCCTTATGTGATCGATCGGCGCATCCGCTTGCGGTTGACGCCGGAGTTTTCCTATCTCCTCGACGGGCAAAGGATGACGACCGCCGTGGAGAGCTTGACGACCGAAGTGATCGTGGAGGATGGGCAGGAGTTGGATCTTGGCGGATTGCCGACGGAAAACCGCGAATTCACTTCGCGTTTTTTGACGGGCTTCACGCACTCGGGCGAACGGCGCGCCTTGGGAATTCGGCTGCGCGCGCAGATCGAGCCGTAGCCCGGTTTTCCACGCGGCGTGAAAAATCCGGGCTAAAGGGCGAGGAAGTTTCGGAGAAGATCTTTGCCGCTCGGGGTGAGGATCGACTCGGGGTGGAATTGGACGCCCCAGACAGGGTGCGCCTTGTGGCGGAGTCCCATGATCTCGTGCTCCTCGGTTTCAGCGGTGATTTCGAGGCAGGCGGGGAGCGTCTCGCGGCGGACGATGAGCGAGTGATAGCGCGTGGCTTCGAAGGGGTTGTCGAGGCCGTGGAAGAGATCCTTGCCGTTGTGACGAATCCTCGAGGTCTTGCCGTGCATCATCCTGAAGTTCTGGATAATTTCGCCTCCATAGACGTGGCCGATGCACTGGTGGCCGAGGCAGACGCCCAAGGTGGGGAGCTTCGGCCCGAACTCCCGCAGGAGATCGTTCGAGACCCCCGCTTCGCGCGGCGTGCAAGGGCCGGGCGAGATCACAAGACGGTCCGGCGCCAGCTTGCGAACGTCCTCGAGGGAGACCTGATCGTTGCGCTTTACGAGGATCTCGCACCCCAGCTCGCCGAAATACTGGACGAGGTTGTAGGTGAAGCTGTCGTAGTTATCCACGATGAGGATCATGAGGGCGCCTGGGCGATGGCATTCGGAGGCTAGCCCGCGCGTGCGACGAGTTCAACGTTGAGAAATCGGCATCGCGCCTTTGGTCGTTCGTCCTCGCGCCGACGTCGCCTGCGGAAATTGTTGGATGCGATGCCCCGCCGTGGTTTTGCGCTTGCGCGAAGGGTGCGTCCCTCTATCGTGCGGCGAACCTTGCGATGGCTTTCTTGCGTTACATCTGGCTTTCCTGCGGCGGGTTTCGCACATATGCGGCGTTCCTGCGGCTCCCCGCGAAATCCGCGGTCCTTTTTTGGTGCGGCTTTTCGGGGCTTGTGGCGGCGGCGCTCGCTTTCAACGCCTGGCGTTGGTTCGGCGACGCCTGGCCAAAGCTCCTCGATGAGGTCCTGCCAGAGATCCCTTCCTTTACGATTTCGGGAGGCATGGCGCGGATGCAAGGAACAACGCCCGTCTACGCGAACACCAACCGTTTCCCGATCATCCTCGATCCGAAGGGCGAGATGAAGGATCTTGCGGCGCAGTTCCCTTCCGGCGCCCTGATCCGTCGCGAGGAGTTGCGGGTTTGGCTCCCCGGGACGCGTCCCGTGGTGAGTTCATGGCGGCATTGGCCCGAGGGAGAAATGGGGCGCGCCTATCTCGACGAAATGGGACGCGCTGCGCGGGAATCGTGTCTCTTTCTGCTGCCGCTGGCGTGGGCGGTTCTCGCGGCGTTGGGTCTTGCGCAGGCGCTCGGCTTCGCCACGCTTGGCGCCCTTCTCGAGAGGAGGCTGACTCCTTCGATGCGTTTCGGGCATCTCTTCAAGATCGCGACGTTTGCGCTGACGCCCGGAACCTTGATCCTTACCGTGTACACGACGCTCGGCTTTCGCGAGGTGAGTTTCCCGCTGGTCTATTTCGGGTGCTACGGCCTCTTTCTGATTCTCGGCTCGTCGGCGTGTCGGGAGGCCCTCGCCGGTCCGCCTCCCATGGAGGAAGAGGAAGAGGATTAGACGGCGGAAGAAGGACTCGGAGGCGCGCGCCGCTGCGATTTTTCGAGCGAACGGTTCGGAGCCAGTCAGTAGCGCGGCATTTTGGGATCCATGCGGGTCGCCCAGGCGTCGAGGCCTCCTTCGAGATTGCGGACGCGATGGAAGCCGTGCTGCTTGAGGAGTTGGAGCGCCTTGCCGCTGCGCATCCCCATCTTGCAATAGACGACGAGCGCGCGTTCCGGGTCGAGTTCACCCCAGCGTTTCGCGAGTTCGCCGAGCGGGATATGGCGCGCGCGGGGAAGATGGGCGATCGCCCACTCGGAGGGTTCGCGGACATCCACAAGGTCGAAGTCTTCCTGGGCGTCTAATCGTCGTTTGAGTTCCTCCACGGTGATCGTGTCTGCGGTTGGCGCGGACGGACAGGCATCAGGTTGATTCATAAGCTGGGTGATCGTCGGACGCGCGCCGCAGATCGGACAGTCCGGATTGCGTCGCAGGATCATTTCGCGAAAACGCATCGCGAGCGCGTCGTAGAGCAGGAGGCGGCCGAGCAGCGGCGCGCCGAGGCCGAGGATGAGCTTGATCGCTTCGGTGGCCTGGATCGTGCCCAGGAGGCCCGGCAGCACGCCAAGCACGCCGCCTTCGGCGCAGCTCGGCACGGAACCTGGAGGCGGCGGCTCCGGAAACAGACAGCGATAGCACGGGCCGCCAAGGATCGGCGCGAAAACCGACGCCTGCCCTTCGAAACGAAAAATCGCGGCGTAGACGTTCGGTTTCTTGCCGAGGACGCAGGCGTCGTTGACGAGGTAACGGGTGGGAAAATTGTCGGTGCCGTCAAGAACGAGATCGTACGAGGCGATCATTCCGACGGCGTTTTCCGCCGAGAGGCGGACTTCATGAAGGTCGAGTTGAAGATCGGGGTTGAGGTCGCGTAAGCGATCGGCTGCCGACTGGACCTTGGGACGACCGAGGTCGCGGGTGCCGTGGAGCACCTGGCGATGGAGGTTGGAAGCGTCCACGCGGTCGGGGTCCACGAGACCGAGGCGTCCGATGCCGGCGGCGGCAAGATGGAGCGCCGCGGGAGAACCGAGCCCTCCGGCGCCGACGAGGAGGATCGACGCGGCTTTCAGACAGCGCTGTCCCTCGCGTCCCACCTCCGGTAGAATGAAATGGCGCGCGTAACGCATCGCTTCCGCCTCGGAGAAAGATGCGGCGGCGCGACGAGCTTCGGAGATGAGGGGGGGCATGGAAAAGCAGAGGGCAACATACCGCGTTCTCGGCGGAAACGAAAGCCGCTCTGCGGGCGCGCTGGATTCCATCCGCCGGCCCAAATCCACGGATCAGCTCGATTTTCAGAGAGCACCCCTCATCATCATCCATGGCGGATCGGAGGGGTGGGTCGTGTCGAGATTTCAGACTCCCCACAAGAAGGATGCGACGGCTCGGCCGGCGGCCTCGCCCTCCCTTTCCACCGTCCGTGCTTGGGAAAGATCCGCTCTGACGCGAAGCGAGGTAGGGCGTCGCCTGTTCCTCGACCGAGGATGGACTCCCCCCACGCCTTACGCGGGGATTTGAGGCCGGACTCTTCTCTTGACTCTCGCATTTTTCCTGTCCCAATTCCCTTCGTGAATCAGGAGGATTTTCGTCTCCAGCGGTTGATCGAGGCGCTGCTGATCCGCAACTACGTGGATACGCGGAAGCTGGATGTGCAGGTGATCAGCGGGAACGTCTATCTCGACGGGCTTTTCGAGGTGGCGAACACGCAGATTCCCTCGCGCGGGGAGGAGCAACGGGACGTGATCGAGACCCATCATGAAGCGCGTCGCGCGCTGCTCCAGGTCGAGCAGCAAATCCGCGCGATGAGCGAGGTCAACGGCCTTTACTTCAACTTCCGCAACTGGACCAAGGCGGGAGGAGGTTGGGTGCCCACCAAGATCCATTGATTCGCGCGTCCGTCGGATCGATCGGAGGGAGATCGTGAAGCTTCGTTTCGGCTTCTGGATTGCGGCGGCCTTGATCCTCGGAGTCCGCCCTCTCGGCGCGGAGGCCCATGTGGTCCGCGGGGATGCGTCGCGGCTTCCGCCGCCGGACATGACTCGGCAGATCGAGCGCAAGACGGCGGACGGATTTCAAAAAGCTTTTCCCACGAAAGTGATTTCTACGGGCGCCGTGGAAGGCAAGGCATGGAACCGCGCGACGCCCGCGATTTCGATGAAGACCTGGAGCGGCGGCCGGGACGACTTCTACGCGCGTTCGTTGGATCTCGGCGCGTTCGAGCGGGATTCGGCCGCGCGCGGCGCTTGGTTGAAGGGAGGAGAGCCTTGGGGACAGCTCGAGGCGATGGATGTTTCCCTCAGCGCGTGGGATGGACGCGCATCGGAGATTCGTCCCAGGGCGATTCCGGCGGAGGCCGTCGAGTTGCCGGGCGCCCTTTCCTCCGAAGATGCGCGGGCCAAGTTTCGCGTGACTCCGGTGGTCATTACGGATTCCGCCGGGAAAAAGCGGGAGCAAGGGCGGGCTGCGGTCGCGCGCGAACCCGGCGCCGTTCGGGTCGGCGGTGAATCGGTCGAAGCGGTCAGGGCGCCACCTGGAACGTCCGCTCCGCGGACACCGTCTGCTTCGCCGTAAGCTGTCCGATCAGGGTATAGACGCCGGGAGAAAGCTGGAGCGCGGCGCCGCCCGTTTCGCCGAACAGTTCCTCCTCGAAGACGAGTTTCTCATTGCGGTTGACCACGGTGGCGCTCGTCACCTGCGCGAACACCTTGTCTCGCGACGCCCTGTACACGTCTTGCCCGGCTTGGTTGCGGATGATGAACTCGTGGCGTTGCGCGGTGTCGAAATTGAGGATGTACTTCCTCTCGCCCTGATTGTGCACCGTCATGCGCAGGCGAAGGGGGGCATGCGTCGAAGGCACGTATTGCTGTGGCTCGATGGAAAGCTCCACTTTGAAGTTGGGAGGGGCATGCACGCGCTGCATCGCGCGGCTGGTCGGCGATCCGAAGATCCACTTGAACGGATTGGAGAGGAGCGACGGCGCGTTGGAGGTTTGATAGGGCGCATTGGTGACGCCTCCCTGATTTTTTGAGGCGCCGACGTCGATCGCGAGAGAAGACGCAGCCAGGCAGATCAGAAAGCAACCGAGGGCCGACCTCGAGGCGGTCCATGTCGCGCGGGATAAGTTTCGCATAGACCTTCGTTGCATTGCCTCGGATGATCCGTCAAGCATTTCGTCGCATGACCGAAATTCAAGATCTCTCCTCCCTTCGCGCGCCGTGGCGAAGGCGTTGCGCGCGAACCGTTCGGAGGTTGGGCGTTTTCCTTCTCGGTTTCGGCGTGGCCTCCGCGCAGATCTCCGCGGCGAGCGAGATTGGAACGACCAACGCGCCGTCCGTCCAACGAAGCATCCAACGAAAGGCTGCGTCTCCTTCGACGGGTAAGAAAGCCGCGGCGAAAGGCTCGCCGAAGAGCGTCGGGGCAAAGGCGAAGGCGGCCGCGAAAGCGGCGCCGCAGAAGGCGTCTTCGAAGGCCGCGAAAACGAAGGCGAAGGCGACCTCGCGGAAGACCATTCCGAAGGCCGCGAAAGCGAAGGCGGCGTCTCCCGCGGCTCTCAAAGCGACCCTCGCGCGCAAGGGAAAGAAGCCCAAGCCGCGGCCAACGCCGTCGTCCGCGGCGAAGAGGATCCGCCTCAACCCGACAAAACCGGTATTGCCGCCGCCTCCCCCGCCCGAAGACGAGAACGGCGCCATTTTGGCAGCCTCTCCGGCGTTTGTGGGGCTCGATCTTCCCACGGCGAACCAGGCGCTTTTCAGCAAGCATCGGGTGGCGGATTTCTATCAGCCCACCACGAGTGGGCGACTCATCTCCGCGGGGTTCGGGTGCGTCCGCAACCCGAATTTCTGGGGAACCTTCCAGCGATTTCACGAAGGGATTGATATTCGCCCCGTGGAGCGGAACGACGAGGGGGAGCCGCGCGATCCCGTGCTCGCCGTGGGAGAGGGGAGGATCGCCTCCGTGAATCGCGATCCCGACAAATCGAACTACGGACGATTTGTCGTCGTGGAGCATGACCTTTTCGGCCCGAGCTTCTATTCGCTGTATGCCCACCTGGCCGTCGTGGAGGACGGCATCGAGGAGGGGCGCCGCGTTTCGCGCGGCGCGCGCCTCGGAATCATGGGGCGCAGCTCGAACGAGTTCTCCATCGATCGCGAGCACGCGCATCTCCACTTCGAAGTGGATTTGATGCTGAACGATCGGTACGCGCGCTGGTCGCAAAAGCGCGGGAAAGGCGAACCTGCCCACGGCCTCTTCAACGGAGAGAACTTGATCGGCGTGGATCCCGTGCGATGGATGCAGTTTCTTCAGGTGAACCCTGACCTCGGCATCGCGGACTTTATCAAGCGCGAACCGGTGGCGTTCCGTGTGTTGGCTCTGCGTCGGGGCGATTTTTCCTGGGTGCGGCGCTACCCGTACGCCCTGACGCGCGCCACGACCGATCACGATGTGGCATGGGAGATCGCGATGACGTATTACGGTCTCCCGGTGCGGGTGATGCCGCGGCGCAAGGAGGAGATCTCCGCGGCGGCCTGGAAGGCTCTCAAGGCGGGGGTGTGGCCGTTGACCTTTGCGAACGGTCCGTTGCTTCGCGCGAACGTCGCCGCCGGGATTCTGGACCGGAAAGGCGTGCGCTGGTATCTTTCCGACAAGGGGCGCACCCGAATGTCGCTGCTCATGTTTTGAAGCGCGACCTCGCCTTTCGCGGAGGCTTTTCCTCGGAATGCCTGCTGGCGAAGACCAACCCTCGCTGAGCCGGTGAGCGACGATGCGGAGGCGGGTTGGCGTCGGCTGCGTCTTTCCTCCGTCTCAAGCGCAGGGATGGGCTGGTAAAGGGAGCGTCTCGGCAGAAGAAAACCGTCAAAAACCTCAAAGCGGTGTGTCCAGCAACCCTCCCTTTTACTCCTCCACCCCCAATCTCAGAACTCCTGACATGCGGGGCGATTCCTTGATGGGGGTGCGGACCCAAACCTGTCCGCTTTTTTCGCCGTCGGCGTATCCTTTGCCGGCATGGCCACC
>JABWAM010000079.1 GCA_013360985.1 Verrucomicrobiia bacterium
TCCTGCCATCGGCGCCAGGACGCCCCTCGGTCGGTCGCCGCGCGGCGCACCGTGGCGATCATGGCGGAGGGATCGGAACACACTTCGCCAAAGCCGAGGCGCGCGACCAGGCGCGCGTTGCCCTCTTCTTGCCCGGGCACGATGTGGTTGATCAACGGAACGCAGCGCGCCGCGAGACACTCCTGAATGATCGCGCCGCCGGCCTTCGTGATGGCCACGTGGTGCGCGGCGAGCAACTCGGGCATCCGCTTCACCCATCCGAAGACCGCGATGCGCGCGCCAGGCGCGCGCGCCTTCAGTTCCGCGCGAAGCGGCTCGTCGCGGCCGCACACGACGGTGAGACGCAGATCCGGCACAGCGCGCAGGCCGTCGAAAAGACGGCGCGCGCGCCGTCTGTCGCCGTGGACGATCCAGAGCGCGCGGAGAGGCCCGGCGAACGGCCGCCGCGTCCGCGCCGCGAAGGCGGCAAAGCGAGGGGAAACCGGAAATCCCAAGGCGTGAATCTTCGCGCGCGGCAGACCGTCCTCGATCATCGCCTCTGCGGTGGCGGCATCCGGAACGATCCAGGCGTCGGACGCCGCATGGCGCCACGAGGCGTGGATCGGCATGGCATCGGTCACCACCGTAATGAACGGCACGCGGGAGACGCGGGGATCGCGACGGAGCCGGCCCCATACGCATGCGTAGGCGGGATGCGTCGCCACGATCGCGACGACCGCATGCTCCTCCAGGAGCCGGCGCAGAATTTCGCGTGATTTGCGGAGTAGGGCCATGGGACGCTCGACACGAGAGATCTGGTCGAACAGCCGATAGATCCCTCCCCAAACTAACGGCGCATGCCGTACGATTCCGAGAAAAAGCCGCACGACGAACGCGAACGCGCGGCCGTAGCCGAGCCGCAGCAGATCGAGCACCGCGACCCGCATCCGCGCCTCGCGCGCCTTCAGCGCCTCGCGGAGCCCGTAGGCCGCCGCGTGATGGCCGTTGCCGAAGCCTGCGGTAAGAATCAGAATCGTGCGCGCGCGTTCCACGGGAAAAACGGACGAAAGAGGGGCGAAGGAAGCTTGACGAGATGCGATCAAAATGCCTAGACTTCTTCTCTTACATTTTGCAATCCCCATTCCCGCGCGTGATTCCCAAAGATTCCCGGCGCTATTTTCATGTTCGGCAAGTTTTTCGGCCTCTTTTCCAACGACATCGGTATTGATCTCGGCACGGCAAACACGCTCGTTTATGTGAAGGACAAGGGCGTGGTCCTTCGGGAGCCGTCGGTGGTTGCCGTGCAGGCGGGCACCAACGAGGTGCTTGCGGTCGGCGACGAAGCGAAGCGGATGTTGGGGCGGACGCCGGGCAACATTGTGGCGATCCGTCCGCTGAAGGACGGGGTGATCGCCGATTTCGAAGTCACCGAGGCGATGCTTCGCCACTTCATGCGAAAGGTGCACAACCGCCGCAGCATGGTGAGCCCGCGAGTGGTCGTGGCGGTGCCGAGCGGGATCACCGAGGTGGAAAAACGCGCGGTGAAGGACAGCGCGACGCGCGCCGGCGCCCGCGAAGTCTATCTGATCGAGGAGCCGATGGTCTCGGCGATCGGGGTCGGTCTCCCCGTGCAGGAGCCCTCGGGCAACATGATCGTGGACATGGGCGGGGGAACCACCGAGGTGGCGATCATCTCGCTGGCGGGGATCGTCTTCTGTCGAAGCGTGCGCGTGGCGGGAGACGAGTTGGACGAGGCGATCGCCCAATACATGAAACGCGTTTACAATTTGATGATCGGGGAGCGGACGGCCGAGGAGATCAAGATCAAGATCGGCTCGGCGTATCCGCTCGAACAGGAAACCAGCATGGAGGTTAAAGGACGCGACCTCGTCGCCGGTCTGCCGAAGACTTTGACGATTACCTCGCAGGAAGTTCGTGAAGCCATTCAGGAGCCCATCAACACCATCGTCGAAACGGTGCGTTACACGCTCGAACGCTGCCCGCCCGAGCTTTCCGCGGACCTCGTGGACCGCGGGATCGTGCTGGCCGGCGGCGGCGGGTTGTTGCGCGGGATGGACAAACTCCTGGCCGAGGAGACGGGCTTGCCCGTCCACGTGGCCGACGATCCGCTCAGCGCGGTCGTGATGGGCACGGGCATCGTGCTCAACGAACTCAGCTTCTTGCGCAAGGTCTCGCACCACGAGCGACGGTCGGGCCGATAGAGAGAACGTGCGCAAACGATCGTTGCTGGCCGCCGCCGGGTTGTTGGTGGTCCTCCTGGTGATCACCCGCCTGGAGGTCCCCTTCGCGCTGCGCGTCAAGGACGCGATGAGCGATGGGTTCATCCCTTTCATGGAAGCGACGACGCGCTTGTACGGCGGCGTCCAAGAGCTTTCCCATCGGACCAAACGCTACGCACAACTCCAGGTCGAGAACACGGATTTGCGCCGGCGACTCAGCGAACTCTCCTCGCGTGTTGCCCAGGTCGGAGAGCTCGAACGCGAGAACCGCGAGTTCCGGTTGATGCTTGATTTCAAAAACCGCAGCGAGTTCAAGCTGGTCCCGGCGAAAATCGTCGAACGCGATCCTTCCAACTGGTGGAATTCGGTGCTCGTGGACCGGGGCGCTGCGGACGGCATCACGCGCGACCTGCCGGTCCTCACGATCGAAGGACTCGTGGGCAAGGTTGTCGAAGTGATGCAGAATCATGCGCGCGTCCTGTTGATCGTGGACGAAAACTGCAAGGTCTCCGCCTGGCTCAAGGAGAGCGGCTATTACGGCATCGTGCAGGGAAACGCCCTGGCGGGCGGAAGCAAGGCGCAGTGCCGCATGCTCTTCGTGGATCGCTTCGCCCAGTTGAAGCCCAACGACAAGGTCTACACCTCGGGCCTCGGCGGGGTCTTTCCCAAGGGCATCCTGATCGGCAGCCTCGCCGCTGCCGAGGCGACCGACGACCCGCGGGCGGCCTCCCTTTATCAGAGCCTGGCGATCACGCCTGCGGTGGATCTGGCGCGCATGGATGAGGTCTTCATCGGCGTGGGGATCAAGCCGCAGGCGGCTCCCGCCGCGCTTCCCGCTTCGCCTCCCGTGAAACCGAGGGTGCGGCCATCGCGGGCGCCCGTGCCATGAGCCGTCTGCTGATCCCCTTCTCGCTCGTGGCGGGCGTCATCCTCCTCGTGACGCTGCAGTGCACGGTCGTTTGGCGTTGGGCGCCCTGGGGGGTCCATCTCGAGATGTTGCCTCCGCTCTTGGTCTACATGGCGTTTACCGTCAATCTGCCGACCGCCTTTTTTCTCGGCGCATTCGCGGCGGCTCTCTATGACGCGTTCAGTGCGGCGCCCATGGGCGCCAGCGTCATTCCCTATCTCGCCGGCGTGATGCTCTTCAGCGCGCTTCGCCCCGTCTTTTTCCGCGGCCGCATCTCGACCCGTTTCATGAGCGGGCTCGTCGGCGGATTCCTGATCTTGCTTCTGCAGTGGGTCTTCAGCGGAAAAGTCATCCTCGTGCCGTGGGGGGCGGTCCTCCCGAAGATCCTTCGCCTCTCGGCGCTGTGCGGGGTGTTGAGCGTCGCCTACTTCTCCGTCCTCGACGCCATCTTCCGCGCGTCGGGGCTTGATCCCGGACGTTTCGAGGAGTCTCCCCCATGATCCTCCCCTCTCCCAGGGAGCGGGGCGCTCCGTGGCGTTTCTTTCTCCTTTTTCTCGCGATCCTGACGGGTCTGATCGTTCTCGTCGTCGCGATGGCCTTTCGCCAACTCATCCAAGGCGAGGAATGGACTTCCGAAATGGCTCAAAGCTCGACCCGCGTCGTCAAACTCCTCGCGCCTCGGGGGCGCATCCTCGACCGCAACGGCGTCGTCCTCGTGGACAACCGCCCCAACTACAATGTCGCGTTCTTCCTCGACGAGTTCGGCGCGGGACGCAACCGCAAGAAACTTCTGAAGCGCGTCCAAGCCAGCGCGGAAATTCTGCGCCGACGCATGAAAATGCCCGTGAACGTGAACGACCGTATCGTACGCATCCACTACGACCGCCGGGGCCCGCTCCCGCTCACCGTCTGGAACGACCTGAGCCCCGCGGCGCTCGCCGCCTTCGTCGAGCGCAGCCCGTGGATGCCCGGGGTGGACCTCCAGATCGACCCGATGCGCGTCTATCCCTACGGGGCCCTCGCCGGCCACGTGCTCGGCTACGTCGGCAAACGAGAGTCGAGCGAGGGCGTCGACGTGGATTTCGATTCTCTCGGCCGCCGCGCTTTTTCCCAGCCCTCTCCCATCGGCAAGGCGGGGATCGAAGCCTCCATGGACAAGGTCCTGCAGGGCACGCCCGGACAGCGGGTCGTGCGCCTCAACGCCGCGGGCTTCACGGAGGCGGAAGTCTCCCGCGTCGAGCCCACTCCCGGCAACGACGTCGTGCTCAGCCTCGACGCCGAGATTCAGGCGATCGTCGAGGAATGTTTCACGGGCTACCGCGGCGCGTGCGTGATCCTCGACCCGCGAAACGGAGACATCTTGGCGATGGCGTCGATGCCCGCCTACGACCCCAACCTCTTCGTTCCCGCAATTCGTCGCGCCGATTGGAACGCGCTCTCCACCGACCCGGAGCATCCGATGTTGAACCGCGCGACGCAGGCGATGTACTCGCCCGGGTCCACCTTCAAAGTGGTCGGCGCGTTGGCCGGCCTCGAGAGCGGCGTGATCACTCCGAAAACCGTTTTTCAGTGCGCGGGTTCGTTCCTGCTCGGCCCCATCGTTTTCAAGTGTTGGGAACAGGGAGGCCATGGCGACATGAATCTCCGCGAAGCGCTCACGCTTTCCTGCAACGTCTATTTTTATAATTTGGGGTTTCGCATGGGAGGTCCGCCTCTCTGGAGCATGTCGCACGCCTTCGGGCTCGGAGAGAAAACCGGCGTCCCGCTCGAAGGAGAGGCCGCCGGCATCCTGCCGACGGAAGAGTATAAGCGCGCGCTCAATTCGCGCGATCGCTGGATGCCGGGCGACTCCGTGAACATGGCGATTGGCCAAGGGCTGCTCAACGTCACCCCTCTCCAGATGGGCGTCGTGGCCGCCGCGCTCGCAAATCAGGGAACCGTGCTCAAGCCGCGGCTCGTTCTGCGCGTCGAGACCCCCCGAGGCGATACGGTCGTCCAGTTTCCGCCGGAGTTTCGCAACAAACTTCCCGTCACCCCGGCGCATCTGGAGCTCGTTCGGGAGGCGATGGTCAACGTCGTGGAGCATGGAACCGGCCAGCGCGCCGCGTTGCCCAAGGTCAAGATCGCGGGCAAAACCGGTAGCGCGCAATTCCACGTGAGGAATCGGAGCACCGGGGAAACCGTGCAGAAAACGCGCGCTTGGATGATCACGTTCGCGCCCTTCGCGGCGCCGCGTTACGCGATGGCGATCGTCGCCGAGGAAGGCGTCTCCGGCGGCGCCACGGTCGGTCCATTCGTCAAAGAGATCTATCAACGCATCTTCGCGCTCGAACAGGGGCGGCGCGCTTTGCCGCGCCCCTCCTCGGTGGCCGCCACGCCGGTCGGCGATCGCGTCGCCGGACGAGAGGGCGAGGTGAGCGGCGAATTGCTCGGAGACAACCCTCCCCCTGCCGTGCCCGCGATGCCCGCGGAAGAAACGACGGATGCGTCGGTGCCGGAGAGTTTCCCCGCCGAACCCGTGAGGGGCCGACGATGACGCGCCGCCGCAAGATGGAGGAGTTTTTCCGCGAGCTTGCCGCGGACTTTCGCTGGGGTCAGATGATTGCGATCGGTTGCCTCATGATTTTTAGCCTGCTTTTCATTTCCAGCGCGACGGCGCGCGACGGGGAAGGGGTGCCCGACGAAGTGAAGAAGCAGGCGCTCTGGTTCGTCGTGGGCCTCTTCGGCTATCTCGTCGTCGCGCTCGTGGATTATCGATGGGTGTGCCGCAAGGCGTGGCTGCTCTACGCCGCCACCCTCGCGCCCCTCATCTGGGTCCTGCACAAAGCCAAGGAAATCTACGGAGCGAAGCGTTGGATCACGTTCGGCGCGTTCACCGTCCAGCCTTCGGAGTTCGCCAAGCTCTCGGTGCTGCTCGCCCTCTGCTGGCATCTCTCGCGCCGCGAAGGGAAGACGCACGACTGGCGCTCGATCGCCGTCGCCGCGCTGCTCGCCCTGCTCCCGGCGGCCTTGATCGATCGCCAGCCCGATCTCGGCACCGCCGCCTCCATCGTCGCGCTGCTCTTTCTTCTGCTCTTCTTGGCGGGTGTTTCGCTCCGTTTCTTCGGCGCGCTCGCCCTCGTCGCGCTGCTGCTCGGCGGCGCGGTCGGCTGGGAAACCTGGCGCTACATCCAGTTCCGCCACGAACGCGCCGCGGGTCTCGTGCCGATGGAAGCCCGCTACCCCTCCCTCCTCCACCTCAAAGAGTACCAGCTCAATCGCATCGTCGGCGTCGTCGCGCCCGAGGAACTCGACCAGCTCAATGAGGGATGGAATATTCGTCAGTCGCTCATCGCCATCGGGAGCGGCCGTCTCTCGGGCAAGGGCTGGGGCAAGGGCGACGTCACGCGCGGCGGCTACCTCCCCCGCACCGTGTCGCTCAACGACTTCATCTTCGCCGTGTTCGCCGAAGAGAGCGGTTTTGTCGGCGGAACGATCCTCGTTGCGCTCTATGCGGTGCTGCTCCTTGGCGGCGCGCGCGTGGCCATCCGCGCGGGCGACTCTCTCGGCATGCTCGTCGCCGGCGGAGTCACGTTCCTCCTCTTTTTCCACGTCTTCGTGAATATCGGCATGACGCTCGGGATCCTGCCCGTGGTCGGCGTGCCGCTGCCCCTCATGAGCTACGGCGGCTCGTTCGTGCTCGTCAGCATGATGCTGCTCGGCCTTCTCCAGAGCGTATGGCTCCATCGGAAACCCTACTGACGCCGCTTCTCCCATTCGACTCTTCTCCTCAACCTTTCCCCTCCAACCCCTGAACCCATGCTAAAATTCATTTTCAACAAGCGCAAAGCGAGCAACAAAGAAATCGTCATCAACGCGGAAGCCCTCGAAAAACGCGTCGCCCTCCTCGAAAACGGGCGGCTCGAGGAGTTTCATATCGAGCGCACCAACGAACAGCGCCTCGTTGGCTCGATCTTCAAGGGGCGCATCAAAAATCTCGAGCCCGGCCTCAAGGCCGCGTTTGTGGACATCGGTTACGAGAAAAACGCCTTCCTCCACTATTGGGACATCATCCCGGAATCCACAGAATCTTCCTTCGAGGCGGTGGAAACCAAGGGGCGGCGCCCCCGCGAGACGGGGCCCGCGCCGAAGCGCCCCACCATGGACGACATCCCCAAGCTTTATCCTCCGGGCACCGAGGTTATCGTCCAAGTGACCAAAGGCGCGATCGGAACCAAAGGTCCGCGGATCACCACCGACGTCAGCCTTCCGGGCCGCTACCTCGTCCTCAATCCGTTCAGCGACCAAAGCGGGATCTCCCGAAAAATCGAAGACCATCGCGAGCGTGTGCGTCTCCGCGACATCCTTCGCGGAATGACCGTGCCCGAAGGAATGGGCGTGATCTTTCGTACCGCGGGCATGGGGTTGAGCCGCCGCTACTTTATTCGCGATCTCGCCCTTCTTGTCGAGGAGTGGCAGAAAATCGCCGAGCGCATCAAGGTCGCGCCGACGCCTTCGATCGTCTTTACCGAGCCGGGTCTCGTGCATCGCACCGTCCGCGATTTCCTCACCGAAGACATCGATCGGATCATCGTCGACAGCCCGACGGAGCACGACCTCATCGCCGAGCTCGTCGGGCAGGTCTCCACCCGTTCGAAGGCCAAGGTGAAGCTCTACGACGAACCCGTTCCGATCTTTCATCGCTTCGGCGTGGATCAGCAGATCGAAGACGCCTTTAAGCGGCAGGTTTGGCTGAAGTGCGGCGGTTACATCGTCATCGACGAGACGGAAGCCATGGTCGCCATTGACGTCAACAGCGGTCGCAATACCAGCGGCCGCGATCTCGAGAAGACGATCCTCACCACGAACCTCGAGGCCGCCGAGGAGGTCGCCCGCCAACTCCGCCTCCGCAACATCGGCGGACTCATCGTCATTGACTTCATCGACATGAAGAGCCGCCGCGACCAGCAGGAGGTGACCAACCGCCTGCGCGAGCGCGCGCGTCGCGACAAGGCCAAAACGCACATCCTACCAATCTCTCCGCTCGGCCTCAGCGAAATGACGCGCCAGCGCCAGGAGGAGAGCATCCGTGACGCCGTGTTCGAGCCCTGTCCGAACTGCCACGGACGCGGAGTCGTCAAATCCGCCGAGAGCATGAGCGTCGAAATTCAGCGCCGCATCACCGAGATCCTGCGCAAGCGAAGCGGCCGCGGAGAGGAGGTGCCCCTCCGCGTGATCGTGCATCCTGAGGTGCTCGACCGCCTGCGCCAGCACGACGAAGAACGCCTCCTCGACATGGAGCAGCGGCTCTCGGGCAAGCTCAGCTTCCGCTCTGATCCGACGATGCATAAGGAGGAGTTCCGCGTCGTCAACCCAGTCACCGGCGCCGAGTTCGAGTAAATCGCGCCGCCGCGCGAGTCTCCTCGTGGACCCTCGAAGCGGCGAAGCTCGGGACATGAACATCATCCTCGCCACGCGCAATCGTCACAAGGCGCGGGAGATCGCCGAACTCCTGGGCCGCGAGGTCCTGACCCTCGACGACATCGGCTTCGAAGGCAAAGTCGAGGAGACCGGCGCCTCATTCGAGGAAAACGCGCGCCTCAAGGCGGCCGCCGCCGCGCGCCATCTCCGCGCTCGGAGAGGGACGCCCGCGCTCGTCGTCGCGGACGACTCGGGGCTTGAGGTGGAGGCGCTCGGCGGCGCCCCTGGAGTCCTCTCCGCGCGCTACGCCGGCGTCCCCAGCGACGACGCGGCGAACAACGCAAAGCTGCTCGACGCGTTGCGCGGCGTTCCTCTCTCGCGGCGCGGCGCGCGGTTCCGCTGCGCCCTTGCCGTCGAGTTCGCGGGAGGTCCGCGCGATGGCGAGCCGCGCACCTTCGAAGGGATCTTGCGCGGCACGCTCGGCTTGCGACCCAAAGGGCGCCGGGGATTCGGTTATGATCCGCTCTTTTTTCCCGAAGGCCATGGACGGACGATCGCGGAGATGACAGCCTCCGCGAAAAACGCGATCAGCCACCGAGGCGCCGCGGCGCGAGCCTTGCGCGAATGGCTCGAAACCTCTGCGAGCCAGGCCGCGCACGAATAGGCTTCGCCCCGCCTCAGAGCGTGTCCGGAAAGACGATGCGCCATCCTAATTGCCGGACGCGCTCTCACTCCGCGAAAGAGGCATGGCGGCCGATGGTCGCGGCGCGTCGAGGGAAGGCGGAGGCATCCCGCCCGGACGCGGTCCTCCTTGGTTCGCGGAAGCGACGGAGTCTCCGCCGTGGGTCCTCGCACGCCCTGCTTTCAAAAAAGCGCGCCCCAAATCCCCGCGTAAGGCATAGGGAAACCCATCCTCGATCGAGAAATGCGTGACGCTTCTCCAACATTTTGTGGTGAAGCCGCTGCTGCGGCGCC
>JABWAM010000399.1 GCA_013360985.1 Verrucomicrobiia bacterium
GAGGCCGAGCAGCCATTCGACCGGTTGCGGCCGTCGGCCGAAGCGGTCCTTCCAGCGCGCCGCCAACTGGTCGAGGTCGGCGGCGTCCGTCGCCTCGGCGAGATGGCGATACGCCTCGATGCGTTGGCGCGCATCTGGAATCCACGCGCGCGGCAGGAACGCGCCGACGCCCCCGTTCGCCGCGTCTTCGGAGACGGGAAGGAAATCGAGACGCACGCGCGCCTCGACGCGCGGAGCGATCCTCTCCCCTTTGAGGCGGGCGACGGCCTCCTTGAGGAGACGACAATAGAGCTCGAACCCGACGGCGGCGGCGTGGCCGCTTTGCTCGGCGCCGAGGAGATTGCCCGCGCCGCGGATCTCGAGGTCGCGCATGGCGACCTTAAACCCCGCGCCGAGGTCGCTGTATTGACGGATCGCGCTCACCCGCTTTCGGGCGTCGGCTTCGATCATCAAATGGCGGGGGAGCAGAAGCCAGGCGTACGCCTTCCTCTGGCTTCGGCCGACGCGTCCCCGGAGCTGATAGAGGTCGGCCAGTCCGAACCGGTCGGCGCGATCAATGATGATCGTGTTCGCGCGCGGGATATCGAGGCCGCTCTCGATGATCGTCGTGGCGACAAGCACGTCAATTTCGCCGGCAACGAAGCGCATCATGACCTCTTCAAGCTCGGCTTCCGGCATCTGGCCGTGGCCGATCGCGATGCGCGTCCCCGGCGCCAGTTCCGCCAGGCGATCGCGCACCCGTTGAATCGAGCCGATCCGGTTGTGGAGGAAGAAGACCTGTCCGCCGCGCGCCACTTCCCGGACAATGATGTCGCGGATGAGGCGTTCGTCGTAGGCGGCGACCGTGGTTTCGACGGGCAGACGATTCGCGGGCGCCGTCTCGATCGTGCTGATGTCGCGCGCGCCCATAAGCGCGAGATAGAGCGTGCGCGGGATCGGCGTCGCCGAAAGGGTGAGGACATCCACGCCCAGAAAGGCCTCCTTGAAACGCTCCTTGTGCTTCACGCCGAAGCGCTGCTCTTCGTCCACGACGACCAGGCCGAGATTTTTGAAGCGCACATCGGGCTGAAGCAGACGATGGGTGCCGATGAGGATGTCCACCGCGCCCTCGGCGGCGGCGCGCAAGGTGCGCGTCTGGCATCCCTTCGATCGGAAGCGGCTGAGCAGGTCCACGCGCACGGGATAATCCGCCATGCGCTCCCGGAAGGTGCGCTCGTGCTGCTGGGCGAGCACAGTCGTCGGGGCGAGCACGGCGACCTGTTTTCCATCCATGACCGCCTTGAAGGCCGCGCGGAGAGCGACTTCGGTCTTGCCGAACCCGACATCGCCGCAGATGAGGCGATCCATGGGGCGGGGCGATTCCATGTCGCGCCTGGTCTCCTCGATCGCGGCGGCCTGATCGGCGGTCTCCTCGTACAGAAAGGCGTCTTCGAACTCGCGCTGCCAATCCGTGTCCGGCGCGAAGGCGTGTCCGGCGCGCGCGCGGCGTTCCGCTTCGACACGGAGGATGCGCGCCGCGTACTCCTCGGCCGCCCGACGCGCGCGCGCGGAGACTTTCGCCCAGCGGTCTCCGCCGAGGAA
>JABWAM010000080.1 GCA_013360985.1 Verrucomicrobiia bacterium
GTCATCGCGGCGAGGAGGCCGATCGGTCCGGGGCCGATGACGACGGCGAAGTCGCCCGCTTGGAAGCGCGCGCGCTCGATGATGTCGGCGACGGTGTTGGCCGTGGGTTCGACGAGCGCCCCTTGATCGAAGCTCATTCCCGGAGGCAGCGCGTGGAGCAGCCGCTCGGGATAACAAATATACTTCGCCATCGCCCCGTCGATGCCCCAGCCCGGCGAGCGTTTCTCGGGGCAGATCTGGATATTCCCGGTCCGGCAGAGTGGACAAACGCCGCACGCCTTCGTATGCGGCTCGGCGACGACGCGGTCGCCCACCTTGGCTTTGCGACAGCCGGCGCCGAGTTCCACGACCGTTCCCGTGAACTCGTGTCCGAGGATCACGGGCGGCCAATACGGAAACTCGTCGTGACGGACATGGATGTCGGTGCCGCAGATGCCGCAGGCGGCGACCTCGATCTTGACCTCGCCCTCTTGGGGAGAGGGTTCGGGGACCTCGCGGAGTTCGAGGAAGCCTTTGCCTTTTTGGGTCTTGACGAGCGCTTTCATGGGAAGAGGAAGCGGCTTATCCGCAGAACTGCCGCGCGACTTCCGCCAGCGTGCGGGCGGTGTCGGCCACGGACTGGAGGGAGACCTGTTCGTCCTTCGAGTGGGCGACCTTGAGGGTGCCCGCGCCGAGGACTACGGTGGGAACGCCGAGTTGGTTGTTGTAGAACCAAGCGTCGCAGGAAGCGGTCATCGCGCCGATCTCGAGCGGCGCGCCGACGGATCGCGCGGCGGCCAGGATTGTTTGCGGAAGGGGATGCGACGGCGCCACGACGCTGCTGTCGTGGCGATACATGAAGGAAAGGTCATAACGGTTCTTGAGGGCGCCGGCGGCGGCGCGATCGAGCGCAGCGCGCATCCCGCGCATGACCTGCTCCTTGGTCCGATTCGGGAGAAGCCCGAGCACGCCTTCCAGCGAGGCCCGGCTCGGCGCGGCGGCGGGCCAGTTTCCCGCCTGAAGCTTGCCGAAGGTGATCGGCATCGGGTTCGGATAGGGATCGAAGAGCGGGAGACCGCGCGACGCGGCCAGGAGCTTTGCGTGATACGCTTCGAGCGCGGCGATCGCGTCGCGCGCCATGAGGAGCGCGCTGCGCGTCTGCCCCGCCTGTCCGCTGTGTCCGGCGACGCCATGGAGGAGAAGGCGAAACCAGACGGCGCCGCGAATCGAGGTGAAGAGTTTTCCTTCCGAAGGCTCGAGGACGACGCACCCGTCGGCCTTTTCTCCGGTGCGCGCCATCGCGAGCGAACCGTTGCCGCCGTTCTCCTCTTCGACGACGAGATGCGCGACGAGGTCGCCGGCCGTTTGGATTTTGGCGGCGTCGAGCGCCTTCAAGGCGAGCCAGAGGACGGCGATCTGCCCCTTGTCATCGCACGCGCCGCGGCCGTAGAGGATGCCGCCTTTCACCCGGCCGCCCCAGGGATCCTTCATCCCTTCGGAGGGCGGAACGACGTCGGTGTGGGCGTTGACGAAGAGTTTCTTGCCCCCCCCGTTTCCTTTGCGGACGACGCGGAGGTTGAAGCGTCCCCGGTAGCGAAGGCCGGGAATCGGATCGGAATAATCGGGATCCTGTTTGAGCGAATCCGCGAGCGGCACGCGTGCGATGCGCACGCCGAGCTTTTGAAATGCGCGTTCGCACCGGCGCATCGCTTCCTGCTCCTGGCCGGGCAGAGAGGGAGTCTGCACGAGCCTTTGAAGAAACCGCGTCGCATCGGGGAGATATTTCCGGATTGCGGCGGCGAGGGGATCGGTCATGGGAACGCGGGGGAACAAGAGGTTCCGAGAGAGCGGCCAGTCACAGTTTTAACCGGCCGAGGGCGCCCTCCATGATCGCGAGGCTTTCGTCGGCCTCGTCCTTCGTGATGACGAGGGGAGGCGCGACGCGGATCACGTTGCCGAACATCCCGACGGAACCGATGAGGAGCCCGTGGTTCGCGCAGTCGTTGATGAGCGGTTTGATGAGCTCGGGAGCGGGCGTCTTGCTTTTCTTGTCCTTCACGAACTCCAGGCCCATGACGAGCCCCAGGCCGCGGACCTCGCCGAGATAGGGGCACTTCGGCGCCATCTCTTTGAGACGGGCGAGCATGTAGGCCCCCATCTTTGCCGAGTTTTCCACGAGCGGTTCGCTCGCGTAAATGTCGAGCACCGCGCTGACCGCCGCGCTGGCGACGGGGTTGCCGCCGAGCGTGCTCGACATTTCTCCCTTGGAGAGACAGGAGAACACGTCGGACGTTCCCGCGACCGCGGAGACGGGCACGCCGCAGCCGATCGCTTTGCCGATCGTGAGGAGGTCGGCACGGACGTTTTCATGCTCGATCGCCCACATCTTCCCGGTGCGGCCGTACGAGGCTTGGACCTCGTCCACGGTGAGGAGCATGCCCCGGGCGTGGACCCATTCCTCGAGTTTCTTGAGCCAACCTCGGGGAGGGAAGATGAAGCCCGAGGCGCCCTCGTACGGCTCGACGATGCAGCCGGCGAGGCTGCCGGTCGAGTTGGCCATCACGACCTCCTCGAGGAAGGCGAAGTACTTTGGAAAATCGGGTCCGTCGTCGCACCAGCCCGCCGGATCGCGATACGGGTTCGGATAAGGCGCGCGGATCATGCCGGGAATGGCGGGGCCGTAGCCCTTCTTCGGTCCGGGCATGCCGCCCATCGAAGCGCCTGCGGAGGTGCGTCCGTGGAAACCGCCGTGGAACCCGAGGATTTCGTATTTGCCCGTCCGCCGCTTCATCAGGCGGTGGGCGGCCTCGGTGGTCTCGCTGCCCGTCGAAAGGAAGAAGCATTTGTCGAGGTGCGGCGGAAGCGCCTTGACGAGGCGTTCGGCGGCGGCGATGCGCTCGACGTTCGCGCATTCGTAGTTGTTCAGGAGTCGCGCGGTCGCCTTCTGCGCCGCGGCAACGAGGTGCGGATGACAATGTCCCACGTTGGTGACAAGCACGCCGCAGGTCCAATCCAGGTAGGTGTTCCCATCCACGTCGGTGACGACGCATCCTTTGGCGTGATCCCAGACCACCGGCGCCTGGTAACCGACGACATCGGCTTCATACCGATGCCATTTTTCGAGGAGCGCGCGCCCCTTGGGGCCTGGAAGCGGACTTTTGACTCGTGCGAGGTTCATGACGGCTTTCCTTTCAACACTTCTTTGTTCACGACGCATCGCGCCGTTTTTCCCTGCGCGAACGCGAGGATGTCGGCGAGGATGCTCTTGCGAATCTCCCAGCCGGCCTCTTCCGAGGCCCAGCCGATGTGCGGCGTGAGGATCACGTTGGGCGCGCCGAAGAGCGGGTGCGCGGTCGGAGGCGGCTCGACGTCGAAGACGTCGATCGCCGCGCCGGCGATCGTCCCCGCGCGAAGGGCGGCGGCGAGGGCTTCGGCGTCCACGATCGGTCCGCGCGCGGTATTGACCAGGTACGCGGTGGGTTTCATCAGGCCGAGCGTACGGGCGTTGATGAGATGCCGTGTTTCGGCGGTGACCGGCGTATGGAGCGTGACGTAATCGGATTCCTTGAGGAGTTGCTCCAGGCCGACGAACGCGACGCCCGCCTCCTTTTTTTGTTCCTCGGAGAGGCAGGGGTCGAACGCGAGGATCCGCATGCCAAAGCTCCGGAGTTTGCGGGCGACCGCGCCGCCGATGCGCCCCAAGCCGACGATCCCCAGGGTCTTGCCGTCCATGCGGTAGATGGGGAAAAGCTTCGAGAAATCCCATTGGCCGCGCGCGCTCGATGCGTCGAGCGTTGGACGGCTCCAGACGACTTTTCGCGCGCAGGCGAACACGAGGGCGATCGCGTGTTCGGCCACGTCCTCGACGCAGTAATCGGGTTGATAGGCGAAGACGATGCCTTTCCTGGTGCAGGCGGCGACGTCCACGTTGTCGTAACCGATCCCGTGGCGGATGAGGAGCTTGCAGCGGTCGAGCTTCGCGATGAGCGAAGCGTCGAACTTGACCATGTTGACCACGATCACCTCCGCTCCGGCGACCTTGGCGAGGACGTCGGCCTCCGGTTTGAATTTCAACTGGTGCGCGGCGAAGCCGATGCCGGCCTTGGCCAGCTCGGCGGCTTCCCAGTCGAGGTTGTCTTCGATGTAGTCGGTGACGACGGCGTGGATCTTCATGGAAGGAAATTTACGGATTCACCGGGATCCAGCGTTTCTCGGCGTCGGAACGGTAGATCGCCTCGACGACGTCGAGCGCGGCGACGCCGTCGTCGCCCGTCACGGGCGGCGGGCGGCCGCTCCGAACGGCCTCGGCGAACGCGCGGACGTAGGCGCGCCCCATGAAACCGACATAGCCCGGGGTGGGTTGAAGCTCGAACTCGCGCGTGTTCCGGGGGATTCCCGCGAACGCGGGATGATCGCTGCAGACGAAGAGGCTGTCTTTTTGTCCCTCGAACGCCGGCGCCCAATGGATGGCTCCCTGCGTTCCCCGGACCGCCAGGTAGAGGTCGCGCCCGTACGGGAAGGCGTCGGGGACGGTATAGCTGATGTCGAGCGCGGCGAGCGCGCCGCCGCGGAAGCGGAGGTGCGCGAAGGAGTTGTCCTCGATGTCGTACTCGGTGTTCACCTTGACGTTGCGTCCGCTTACCTCGGCCACTTCGTCCTCGAACATCCAACGAAAAAGATCAATCCAATGGACGCCGAGGTTGTACATCGGGCCGCCGCCCGACTGCGCCTTGCGGAGCATCCAGGAGGAATGGCCGTCGAGGTAACGCTGAAGCCGTCCCGCGGCGCAGCGCCCCTCCGCGCCGACGACGCGTCCGACGAGCCCCTCTGTGAGGATGCGCTTGAACTCGCGCGCGACCGGATGAAAACGCCACGCGTAGCCCGTTGTCAGGGTGACCCCGGCGCGTCGCGCGGCGTTCACGATCTTTCGCGCGCCGTCCGCGCTCGCGGCCATCGGTTTTTCCACCATGAGATGAATTCCGCGCGCCGCGCAGTGTTCGGCGGCGGCAGGACAGTCCGCGTGCGGTAGGAAGATCGCCGCCGCCTCGATCTTCTCGCGATCGAGGAGTTCCTCCAGGGTCGCGAACCCGCGCACCCCGAAATCCTTGCCGAACGCCTCGCGAAGCGACGGATCGGCTTCGGCGACCGCCACGACGCGCAGGTCGGGGACGCTTTGAAAATGCGGCATGTAGGACCGCGGATGGAGATGCCCCAATCCGACGATCGCAAGACGGAGGGGAGAGGAGAGAGGTTTTTTCACAGCCGCGGCACCTCGACTTCGGCGCCCTTGCGTTCGTCCGAGACGTAGGCGGCATAGATCGCGGCGGTCGTGTCGAGGGCGAGTTCCAGGTCGCTTTGCGGCGCGCCGCCGTTGGCGGCGCAGGTGACGAAGTCTTCCATTTCCCATTGATAACCGAGGGTGAAGTTTTCGTCGGGAGCAGCCGTGGACCAGCCCTCCTTGGTGCTCGCTTTCTCGATGAGGTAGATGTCCTTGAACTGCGCGGCGCGCGGATTGTACGTGTCCGCGATCGCCACGGGGCTGATGTGGCAGCGGGTGCGATGGTTGTTGGCGAAGACCTCGATGAAATCGTAAATTCCGCCGAGGACAATCTCGCTCGTCATCACGTCGGCGACCGTGCCGTCCTCGAAGACCACATGCATGAAGCCGTAGTCCTCGATGTCGTGGTAATCGGTGCGGATCAGCTTGAGGTCGCGGTAGCCCTTGAGGCGCGTGATTTGGTGCGTGCGCGCCGTGACCGATTTCGGGCGAATCGGCCGGCCGTTGCGCGCGAGGCCTTCCACGCGCTTGAGGTAGAGCATCCCGCCCAGCGGGTGGCACCCCTTGCCCATGAGCGAACCGCCTCCCGCGAAACGCCAGATCCCGTAGACGGGCGACGCGGAACCGTTGTGGGATTCGTCGCCCGTCATGCGCAGGATTTGCGCGCCGCTCTTCTCGATAATCTCGCGTTCCTTCTGGACGCTCGGGGCATAGACAAAGTTCTCCGCGTAACCGAAAAAGACCTTCGCCTTGCGGACCGCCGCCGCGAGGCGTTGCATCCGTTGCGCCGTGGCGTCGAGCATCTTTTGTTTCGGCGCGCGATCGCCGCGCCATGTCGCCGTTGCGCCCGGCGGCCCGAAATATCCGGTGAGCGGTTTTTCGCAGATGATCCCTTTGCCCTCTTCCGCGGCGGCGAGGATGCCCTCTTCGTGGGCATAGGGCGGGGAACAGACGTCCAGGAGATCCACATGTGGCAGCATCTCGCGAATGTTGTCGAAGACGGGGAGACCGTGCTTTTTCCCGAAGGCCCGCCGGCTCTCGGGACGCTTCGACGTGACGCCTGCGAGCGTCACGCGCGCGCCATAGACGCGGCGGAGGCATTCCAGATGAAAGCGTCCGGCAAAGCCGGCGCCGACGAGTCCGATGCGAAGTTCTTTCATGGTTTCCTGAAGGGGCATGATCAGTATTTGCCGTCCTGCGTTTCGAAATGCGTCGGTTTGCCGTGGGTCTCGCCGCCGTTTTTGATCCAGTGCGCGATCCACGCGAGGATTCGGCCAAGCGGCACCGAGGGATTTCCGAAGAGCGCGTTGGCGCGGCTCGCGTTGCTGAGATAACCGCGCCCGTTCTCTTCTCCGATGAAAATAGGCGTCGCGCCGAAAAGGCGGCCGAACTCCTGAGCGACGGCGCGGATGGAGAAAGTCTCTGGTCCGGTCACGTTGAGAACGGCGGCCGGCGAGGCGGCAATTTCGAGGCTCCGAAGAATCTGGTCGCAGGCGTCCCCCTGCCAAATTACGTTCGCGAAACCCGTGGTCACATCCACGGGTTTCCCCTGATGAACGTTCATCGCGATATCCACGAGCACGCCATAGCGCAGTTCCACTGCGTAATTCAATCGGATGTGCACGACGCGGGCGCCCCGTTCCGCAAAGAGATCGAACATGCGCTCTCTTCCCAGACAGGACATGGCGTATTCCCCGACGGGCGCCGGCGGCGTCGCTTCCGTGGCGCCCCCCGTGCGCAGATCCATGACGGGATAGATGCAGCCCGTCGAAAAGGCGGCGATCCGCGCACGGGAAAATGTCCGGGCCACATGATACGCGGCGACCATGTTCACGGCCCAGGTGGCGTGTTCGGCGCCGGTGGAGCCAAACTTGCGGCCCACCATATAGACCAGGTTGGCAACCTGGGGAAGCCGGCTCACCGCGTCGAGATCGAGCAGGTCGCAAAGAAGCGTCTCGATGCCCTGTTTCGCGAGCGCAGGGAGAGGAGATCTGGCTACGGCAAAGATTTTTTTCTTTACCCCGGCGGCTTCGGCGGCGCGCTTGGCCATCACGGCGAGCGTCGGCCCCATTTTGCCTCCCGCCCCGAGGATCATCAGGTCGCCCTCAAGGCGACGCATCACTTGGATCAACGATTCGCTGGGAGAAGTCAGCCGATCCTCGAGTTGAGCGACAGTCGTGATTTTATCGGGAAGCAAATCAGTGGCGTTCATCAAGCGGTCGAGCAGATCCTGGGAAGCGTCGAGGGGGAACAGACGCCACCGCAAGAAATAGGCATCCATCGAAAGCGGTTCAAGCGAAAAGGTTTTGTAAAATGGGATTCGCATCTGCCAGGTTTTTTTGGAGGATGCGCGGGGGGAGAATCGCGGTTGGGCTGAGAGTACGTTTCGCTGACGATTCGGCGCGGGTGAAACTCTTGATTTGCAAGAATTTTATTTCCGGAGCTTTCAAATTTGACATTGCGACGCCAACGCCTATAGTGCCCGCATGAAATCAACCCCCTCCTTCCGTTTGATCGCTGGACTTGCCGCGTTGGCGTTCGCCGTGTGGGTGCCTTCGGGCAAGGCGGTGTTGCTCGATTGGGATCTCTACAGTTGGACGCCGAGCGCGCTGACGCAGTCGTTCGACATTGATCCGCTCAATCCCGGCAACGACATCACGATCACCATTACCGGCGACACTGGGAAGTTCAACCTCGGCTATCCCGTCACGGCGACCGCTCCGTTCACGGGCGGGCTTGCGGGACCCCCGAGCGCCCTGCAGAACCTTTTGACGTTCGACAATAAAACTCAGGCCGTCACGTATACGGTGGATTTCCACTATGCCTCCGGAGTGACGGACGTGGCGTTCACGCTCTTCGACATCGACGCTGGCGTGGCCGACATCAATCAGCCGATTGACCAGATTCGTGGCAACGTGGCCACCTTGACGGATTCTTCGACAATGGGACCGACGAGCCTGACCGGTTCCGTCCAAAACACCGTGACGGGATCTGGGCTCAGCCAGGTGGTGACGGGCACGGGGCCCGCCGGGAACACTTCGGCGGACGGAAACGCCGCGTTTCAATACAACGGCGCGGCGTTGAGCCAGTTTGTGTTCACCTTCGGCAACGACGCTGCCGCATACGGAAGTGGGTTGGCGCAGGGCTTCGCCTTGGGCGACATCAACTTCACGCCGGTTCCGGAAGCCGGCGCCGTGCTCGCCTGCGCGACAGCCGGTCTGATCGGTGTTTGGGGATTGCGTCGGATGCGTCGAGCGACCGTCGATTCCTGATCAGATCCTCCCGGAAGGAGGGTTGTTCATCACCCCCGCGGCGAAAGCCGCGGGGGTTTGTTTTTGGGAGAGGCGGCGCGTGGAGTTTAGGGGACGGGATGCCATCGTCGAGAAAACATGCGGCTGTTCCGCAACGTGACGCGAAAGCCGCGGCTTCAGGAGGCGAGGAGTCGGATGCCGCGCGAGAAGTAGATTACTCCTGAGATGAGAGTGGAGAGTCCACCGAGCCAGATGACGATCTCGAGCGGGGCGCCGGGAACGCCGAGGAGCACGAGCGCGAGCGCGGCCATTTGAAGCCCCGTGGAGACTTTCCCGGTCCAATGGGTGCGCACTTCGAGCCCGCGTCCCAGCATGAAGATCACCGCAATTCCCAGCATGACGAGGATGTCGCGGCTCAAGACGAGCACGGGGAACCAGAGGGGGATCTGCGGGAAGGCGTGGCCGCGGTTCCAACTAAGCAGAATCAGGGCGGTGACGAGGAGGAGTTTGTCGGCAAGCGGATCGAGGATGGTGCCGAGGCGGGTCTTCTGATGGAAACGCCGCGCGATGTAGCCGTCCAAGGCGTCGGTGAAGACGGCGGCAAAGAAGATGGCCGTGGCGAGATGGCGCAGCCATGCGGAGGGAACGCCTTCATGGAATCCCGCGCCGTGGTAGAGCAGAAGGAGCGCGAACGCGGGGACGGCAGCGATCCGCCCCAGGGTGAGGATATTCGGAAGATTCATGCGAAGCGTCCGCGCGAAGCTAACTTAGATCGTTTGCGCTCCCAAGATGAAAAATGCCCGTGCGTGGGAACCGGCAGGTCCCTCGTGCCCCCCCCTTGGGGAAGCTGAAGATCGTGAACCAAGCGGGGATGAAGGCGCTCCACGGCCACCTCCGGAGGTGGCCGTGGAGCGGCGCAGTTGGGAAGCT
>JABWAM010000400.1 GCA_013360985.1 Verrucomicrobiia bacterium
AGCGCGCGCGCCCGCGCGAGCGCGGCGGCGACTGCGGAATCCTCATCCTGCTCGCGCACGGGAACCTGGCAATCGGGACAGTGCTGCACGCCCAGTTTGGCATAAAGAAGACGGACAAAGTGTTGCGCCTCCGTGACGGTGGCCACCGTGGACTTCCATCCGCCGCGCGTCACCCGCTGTTCGATCGCCACGGTCGGCGGAATCCCCTCGATCCGATCCACGTCGCCGCGCGACAACTGCTCGACATACTGACGCGCATACGCCGAAACGCAATCGAGGAAACGCCGTTGCCCCTCGGCGAACACCAGATCGAACGCGAGGCTCGATTTGCCGCTTCCGCTGGGGCCCGTAAGCACAACCATGCGTTCCTTGGGAATCTCGAGGGTCAGGTTGCGGAGGTTGTGTTCGCGCGCGTGGATCACGCGGATCGGCGACGCCTCGCGCGCGGCCCGCCCCTCCGCCGCAGCTTCTCCGCGCCCCGAGGCTTCCCCGGCCATTTTCGCGCACCGCATCCCATCGAAATCGCCGGCTACCGCGAACGCCTGCTTCAAAGCGCGACCGGTATGGGAAGCCGCGCAGGCCGCAATCTGCTCCGGCGGACCGCACGCCACGAGATCTCCGCCGCTCGCCCCCGCCTCCGGGCCGAGATCCACGATCCAGTCCGCCGCGGCGATGAGGTCCAGATGATGCTCGATCACGAGCACGGTGTTCCCCGCCTCCACGAGGCGATGGAGGACGCCGATCAACATCCGGACATCATCGAAGTGCAGGCCGGTCGTCGGTTCGTCGAGCAGATAGACGCGCCCCTTCGTTCGATCCGCAGACGGTTCGTCTTCCGCCTCGACGAGATGGCCGCACAGCTTCAGCCGCTGCGCCTCGCCGCCCGAGAGCGTGCCGAGCGGCTGCCCCAGACGCAGATAGCCGAGGCCTACGTCTTCGAGCAGACGGAGCCGCCGGAGCGCCTGCGCGCGCCGGCGTTCGCGGCGCGCGTCATCTCCCTCCATCGCGGCATCGGCCAATCGCTCGGCCGCCGCCGAGATCGACGCCTCCATCCATTCCGCGGCGTTCCAAGACGCGAAGCGCGCCGCGAGAACTTCCTCGCGGAACCGTTTCCCGCGGCACACGGGACATTGGATGACGACATCGGGGAGAAACTGCATCTCGATCTTCTCATGCCCGCTTCCGCCGCAGCGGGCGCAACGTCCCTCGCCGGCGTTGAACGAAAAGGCCGAGGGCGAAAACCCCGCGCGCCGCGCGGCGGGCGTCTCGGCAAGGATCTCCCGCAACTCCTCCCACACCCCGGTGTAAAGCGCGGGCGACGAGCGCGCGGAACGCGTCAGCGGCGATTGATCCACGAGGATCATCCGCCCGACGCGCTCCAACCCGTCGATCCCGTCGCACGCCCCCGGGTCTTCCGTGGATTCGCCGCGCAGGAACGCGGCGTTCGCGTAGAGGACGCGATGCAGCAGCGTGGATTTGCCGCTCCCCGAGATCCCCGTGACGCAGATCCATCGCCCCAGGGGAAACTCGACGGTGATCCCCCGAAGATTGTTCTCACGCGCGCCGCGCACG
>JABWAM010000401.1 GCA_013360985.1 Verrucomicrobiia bacterium
CCAGCGCGCGCAGGGCGAATTCGGCCGCTGACGTGTAGCGCAGGCAGGCGCCGTACTTGACGCAGGAGAGCGCAGCGAGGCCGACGACGGCGGCGGTCGACAGGAAGACCGCGCCCGGACGGTCCCGCCGCAGGGAGATCAGGCCCGCGAACGCCAGCAGCAGCAGCGCGGGATGCAGGATGAACAGGTCGAGCAGCACCCGGGACCACGGCCCGTCGCAGGTGAGCACGTTGAACGGGTTGCGGCGGACTTTGACGACGAACGTGCTGATCGCTTCGACGAGCGGCGGCCAGCCGCCGGCGAGCAGCGTCAGGAGGAACGCGCCGACCGCCGGGCCGAGCAGCGCCGTCCGCCACATTCCGGGCGAGGGACGGGGGAGGCCGAGTCGCGGGGCGGCCGCCATCGTCACGACCAATCCCAACCAGGTGAAGGCGGCGTTTTCCTTGGTCAAGACCAGCGCGGCGAGCGCAAGGGCGAAGGCAGCGAGGGCCTTGCGGGCGCCGGGGCGAGTAAGCGCCAGCCATGCGGCGCCGGTCGCGACGAGAGAGAGCAGGGCGAAGAAGCCGTCGATCATCGCTTTCGAGCCGAGCATGAGGCGGAGCGGCGCGCACGCCATGAGCCAGACTGCCGCCACGCCTTCGCGCGGCGCCAGCAGGGCGCGCGCGAGCCACGCCGAGACGAACATCGTCAGCATCGCGGCGCCAAGAGAGACCTGCGCGAGCGCGAGGTGCGTCTCCGTTCCCGTCAAGCGATGGAGGAACGCTCCCGCCATGGGGTAGAGGACGCGCGTGGGGGGCAGCACGACTGGGTCGCCGCGCTGCATCTCCTCGGTGTAGGCGCGCACCAGCGCGGGCCAGGCAAAGAGCCCGTCGCTCGCCAGAAAACGCGCGTAACGCACGTACACGGCTTCGTCGTGATGCGGTTGCGGAGAGGGATCGAATGCCGCGAGGCTCAGGGCGCAGCCGATCCATGCGGCCGCCCAGAGCGCAATCCGCGCCGTTCGGTTCCGCCGCCAGGCGGTGTCGCGGAGGTCCGTCACGGGGCTTGCGAGGCGGGAGGCTCAATTTCCCGAAGCCCTTCGCCCAATTCGGGGAAGAGCGCGCGGGAATGTCGGCGCGCCATTTCCAGGAAGCGGATGCGCGCGTCACGGTTCGGCCAGCGCGCATAGCCGAACCGACGATCAAGCTCGTCCATGCGCCTCGGGTTGATGTACAGGAAACGGATGCCGGCGGAACGGAGGCGGGCGGCAAGCTCTTGCGGCGACTTCGCCGCCGCGCTTTCCCGAACGATCCATTTCGGATCGAACGGTCCGCTCATGCGGAGGGGATTGCGGAAGAAATGGCAGCCCTCGACGCCGAAAAGCAGCACCGCGCCCTGTCCGCCGGTGCGTCGCGCCAATGCCTGAGCGACGCGGGAGACCGGACTTCGCGCCGCGAGATAGTCGTCGCGCGAGGGATGCCTCAGGAGCCACGCGAACGGATCGGAGATTTGAGCGAGCGCCATCCAGCCCACCGCTACGTTCGCGGCGACCGCGGCGAGCATCAGCGTCCGCGCGACGCGGCGGATCAACG
>JABWAM010000402.1 GCA_013360985.1 Verrucomicrobiia bacterium
TCGGAAGGAGCGCGCCCGCGTAAACGATCTGGGCGGCGGGATCGTCGCGAACGAGCCGCCGAGGGCGGACGTCCGACGCGGCCGCCGCCTCGGCGTCGCGCCGCGAAGCGCCGTATTGGCAGGCGAGCGTCGGCGTTCCGCGGAGCCGCGGATTGCGGCGCAGCACTCCCTCGAAATAACCCGGCGTGATTCCCGCGAGCCCCGAGGCGCGCGCGACGGCGAGCGGTTCGAGCGCGCGCGCGAGCGCCAGCGAAACGCCGAGCTTGGAAAAGGGACGCGCGCCGAGGTCGCTCTCCGGCACCCAGGGATCGATGTAGTCCACGCAATAGGGAACCCGATGGCTCGACCACAGGGCGCGTCCGAGGAGCGCGGGATAATTCGGAGGAATCGTGATGTGGAGCACGTCCACCTCGCCGCGCGCCGCCGCCGCGCGCAGGACGCGAAGCATCGGCCACCAGGCGCGAATCCCCAGGTCGCCGAGCCCGAAGGGCCGCGTCCACCGTTGAGGGAGAGCGCCGACGTGCATGACGCGCACTGAAGGATCCACGAGGCGGACGAGATCCGGGTCGGGGCGTTCCTCGTAAAACGCCGGCGCCGCCGCAAGGACGCGCGCCTCCCAGCCCTGCTCGGCGAGATGGTTCGCGAGCAGGCGCGCGCGATGGACTGAGGCGAGGTTCGACGGGGGAAAATGCGGCGCGACGATCCATACGCGTCGAATGGAGGCGCCCATGCGGGAGTATGTCGGCGCGCGCGCCGCCGCTCTCAAGAAAATTCCGGGGCGACGAACGGGAGAAGGGGGATCCGAAATCATCGAGAACCGCGTTTTCGGAGAAGGCCCTTCCCCTCATCCATCGAGGATCGGAGGGATGGGGCGTGTCGAGATTCCGGACTTCCCACAAGAAGGAGGCGACGGCTCGGCCGGCGGCCTCGCCCTACCTCTCTCGTGTAAAATCTTTTGTGCGGCTCGGCCGGCGGCCTCGCCCTCCCTTTCCACAGTTCATGCTTGGGAAAAATCCGCTCTGTCACGAAGCGAGGGAGGGCGCCGCCGCCGGCGGCGCCGCGGCCGCGGATTGAGCCCAAAATGTGGCGAGGGCGTCGCATGTTCCTCGGCCGAGGATGGACTCCCCCCATGCCTTACGCGGGGATTTGAGGCGCGCGCGCGCGTTTGATACGGGGATCCGGAGGTTCAGCCGCCAGCTTGCCGAACGTGTGATCCCTGTCGCTTCGACGCCGCGGAATGCGGCGCTTTTCGCAGAAACAGGGCGTCGGTGAGATCGAGGCCTTCGTCGCGAAAAGGTTTTGGGCGGCCGGCGGCGTCCAGGGTGTACGGGGCGTATCCCAGAGCCTCCAGAAAGGAGAGCACCTCGGAAAACGCGCCGCGATGGAGTTCGACGTACAGCGCGCCGATCCGTCCTTCGCGGAGCAGGGGCGCCGCGCCGCGGAGCGCCGGCAGTTCGTGCCCTTCGACATCGAGTTTCCAAAAATCCACGCGAACAATCCCGCGTGCGTCGAGCGCGTCGGCGAGGCGAAGGAGGCGCGTCGGTTGGTCGCCGCGCTCGGCGATCCAG
>JABWAM010000403.1 GCA_013360985.1 Verrucomicrobiia bacterium
CGCCGCCGCCGGCGGCGCCCTCCCTCGCTTCGCGACCGAGCGGATTTTCTTCAAGCGCGGACCGCGGAAGGGAGGGCGAGGCCGCCGGCCGAGCCGTCGCGCCCTATTTGGAGAGTCTGAAATCTCGACGCGCCCCGTCCCTCCGATCCTCGATGGCTGAAGAGGAGGAGATCTCTCTGAAAATGGAGCGGATCGCTCGCGTTGGATCTTCGCGTCCCTGACCTCGAAATATTTCGAAAAAGGTATTGACGTCTTTTGGTCAGTTTGGTTTATTTTGGGTCGTTTTGGGGCGGATTGGGAAATCCCATTCGCTTCGATATGGAACTTTCCTCGCGATATTTCACCGGCGAATTCGAGCACGCGCTCGACCGCGCGAATCGTGTCGTCATTCCTTCCCAGTGGCGCACGGGAGAAAGCGAGGAGCTTTTTCTCATGGCGACCGAAGGACGCGTGACCGCGCTGACGCAGCCCGAGTTCGATCGTTTGTTGCAGGAGATCGAGAAGGATCCGACGCGCTCGCGGCGCGAGAAGGCCGAGCGGCATCTCGAGCTTGCCGCCGATTTCCAGCAGGTTACGTGCGACAAGCAGGGGCGCATCACGCTTCCTGAGAAAACCGTTCGTGGCGCAAAGGTCAAGGGCGATGTGGTCCTCGTGGGGGCGGGCTATCGGTTCACGATCTGGGCGACGGCGGCCTGGCGCGCGTGGCGCGCGAGCCATGAGGAGGGTGCGCGCGCGGCCGCGCGCGATTTGGGTTTTTAGCATGAACTCGGAACTCAAAGGCGAGCCCCGCGCGAAACTGCAAGCGTGTTGCTCCCTGCGGGCGACGCAGTTGGAGTTCGACTTCGCGCGGGCGACCGGGGTGACGGTCGAGAACCTCAAGCGCTTGCGCGCGCTGCGGCGCGCGCGGCTTCCCGCTCGGCCGTACGCGACGGGGAATTCTTCCGCCGTCTCCACCGGCGGATGACGCGCGGCGCGAAGACGGAAATGTTCTTTGAGAACGACCACCTTTCATGAGCGACCTCCACCGTCCGGTGATGGTGAGGGAGGTGGTGTCGGCGCTCACGCGCGACGGGACGCGCGGAGGCGATTTTCTCGACGCGACGCTCGGCCTCGGCGGGCACAGCGAGGCGCTGCTCGCGGCGCGGGCGGACGCGCGGATCGTGGGGCTGGACCGGGACGGCGAAGCGTTGACGCGGGCGCAGGCGCGTCTGGCGTTCCACGGGGCGCGCTTTCGCGCGCTGCGGGGCAACTTCCGCGACGCGCGCCGTCTGCTGCGCGGGGAGCGGTTCGACGGCGCGGTGATGGACCTTGGCGTTTCGTCGCTGCAGCTCGACACGGCGGAGCGGGGATTCAGCTTTCTGCGCGATGCGGCGCTGGACATGCGCATGGATCGCGAGGCGGCGGAGACGGCGGCCGATTGGGTGAATCGCGCGACGGGCGACGAACTGGAGCGGATCTTCCGGGAGTATGGAGAGGAACGGCGCGCGCGGCGCGTCGCGGAGGCGATCTGCGAGGAGCGGCGCGCGGCGCCGATCCGGACGACGCTGCGGCTCGCGGAGAT
>JABWAM010000081.1 GCA_013360985.1 Verrucomicrobiia bacterium
CCTTTCCGCATTCCGTACTTGAGGAAAATCTGCTCTGTCGCGAAGCGAGGGAGGGCGCCGCCGGCGGCGGCGCCGCGGCAACGGTTTGAGGCCAAAATGTTGCGCGGGCATCTCATGTTCCTCGACCAAGGATGGACTCTTTCGTTTCTTACGCGGGGATTTGGGGAGCGGCTTTGGGGGAACGGCTTTTCCCTTGCGCCGCCCGCCGGTTTTGTTAGGTTGCCCTGCGGTTCTCATGCCGACGTTCAAGTACACCGCGATGGATGCCAAGGGGGGCGAGAAGACGGGCACCATTGACGCCGACCACCAAAACGCCGCGATCAACGCGTTGCGCGAGAAAGGGTTGTTCCCCACCGGCGTTTCCGAAGTCGGCGGCAAAAAGAAGGAGAAGGCGCCCAAGGCGGGCGCGCCCGCCGCCAAGAAACCCGCTGCCGCCAAAGGCGGCGGCATGAACATCAACATCAACCTCGCCGCGCTCTGGGGCGGGAGCGGCGTCAAACCGAAGGAACTCACCGTGTTCACGCGCCAGCTCGCGACGCTCGTGGACGCGGGGCTTCCCCTATTGCGCGGCCTGACGGTGCTCCAGCGCCAGGAAAAGAACGCGGTGCTCAAGAGCGTCCTCGGGGAGTTGACCGCGTCGGTTGAAAGCGGCTCCACCTTCTCCGAGGCGCTCTATCAGCATCCCAAGATTTTCAACAAGCTCTATATCAACATGGTGAAAGCGGGCGAGGTCGGCGGCGTCCTGGAAGTCGTCCTCAACCGTCTCTCGCAGTTCATGGAGAAGGCCGAGAAGATCAAGGGCAAGATCAAGGCCGCCTCGTTCTATCCCGCCGCCGTGTTGATCATCGCCGTCGGCATCCTCTCGTTTCTCATGATCAAGATCGTGCCGCAGTTCAAAACGATCTTCGCCGACATGCTCGGCGGCACCGAGCTCCCCGGCTTTACGCAGTTCGTGCTCGGGTTCAGCGACAAGGTGAAGGACAACTTCCTCGTCGTCGGCGGTGCGATCGTCGGGTTGATCATTCTTCTCAAGATATGGGGCAAGACGCAATCCGGCGCGCTGATCCTCGACAAGCTGACCCTCGCGGCGCCGGTCATCGGCGATCTCACGCGCAAATCCTCGATCGCGCGCTTCACGCGCACCCTCGGCACCCTCGTGTCCAGTGGCGTGCCGATCCTCCAGGCCCTCCAGATCGTCAAGGAAACGAGCGGCAACCGCGTGATCGCCGACGCCGTCGGAAAGGTTCACGACAGCGTCAAGGAAGGGGAGAGCATCGTGCAACCGCTCGATGCCTCCGGCGTGTTTCCTCCCATGGTCGTGAGCATGATTGACGTCGGCGAAACGACCGGCGCGCTCCCCGACATGCTCATGAAGATCGCCGACAACTACGACGACGAAGTGGACAACGCCATCGCCGCGATGGTCTCGCTGCTCGAGCCCGTGATGATCGTCTTCCTGGCGCTCGTTGTCGGGAGCATCGTCATCGCCCTCTTCCTGCCGCTCATCAAGATCATCACCACGCTCGGCCAGGAGAGCGGCGGAGGTTGACCTGCGCGCCCGCGGCGGCGGAACTGAAAGGACTCCTACGATGAAATCGTCTTCCGACACCCAGATCGCCAGGGACTATGACGCGGCGCGCGCGCGGTTCGCCGCGCTCGGCGTGGACGCCGACCAAGCCCTCAAGAAACTGGCGCGCATCCCGCTTTCGCTGCATTGCTGGCAGGGCGACGACGTCCAAGGGTTCGAGGCGGGCGAGACCGGGTTGACCGGCGGGATCATGGCGACGGGAAACTATCCCGGTCGGGCGCGGACGCCCGACGAGTTGCGCGCCGACCTCGACATGGTGTGGAAACTGTTGCCGGGACGCCATCGCCTCGCCCTTCACGCGCTCTACGCCGAGACCGGCGGACAACGCGTGGACCGCGACGCGCTCGAGCCGCGTCATTTTCAGGGATGGGTGGACTGGGCCAGGGCGCGAAAGGTGGGCCTCGATTTCAACGGAAGCTTTTTTTCTCATCCGAAATCAGCGGAAGGCTTCACGCTCTCGCATCCGGACGAAAACCTTCGCCGCTTCTGGATCGCGCACGGGATCGCGAGCCGGCGGATCGGCGCGTTTCTGGGGCGCGAGCTGGGCAGCCCTTGCGTGTGCAACCTCTGGATCCCCGACGGCTTCAAGGACATCCCCGTGGATCGCGCGGCGTATCGGGAGCGGCTCCGCGCATCGCTCGACGCGATCTTCGCCGAGAAACTTCCTCGAGCGCACCTTCTCGACGCCGTCGAACCGAAGCTCTTCGGTCTCGGCTCGGAGAGTTGCGTCATCGGCTCGCACGAATTCTATCTTGCCTACGCGGTCCAGCGCGGCCTCTTCCTCACCCTCGACACGGGGCATTATCATCCGACGGAACTGGTGAGCGACAAGATCTCGGCGGCGCTCGCGTTCCTCGACGGCGTTCTCCTCCACGTCAGCCGCGGGGTGCGCTGGGACAGCGATCACGTCGTGGTGCTCACCGAAGAGTTGGTGGCTCTCGCGCAGGAAATCGTGCGCGGCGGTTGCGAGGGGCGCGTGCGCGTCGGGCTCGACTACTTCGACGCGAGCATCAACCGGGTTGCCGCCTGGGTGATCGGCGCGCGCGCGACGCTCAAGGCGTTTCTCGTCGCCCTGCTCGAACCGACGGCGGCGCTTCGCGCGCTCGAGGAGAAAGGCGATTACACCGGCCGCCTCGCGATGCTCGAAGACCTCAAGGGCCTCCCGTACGGCGCGGTCTGGGAGCATTACTGCATGGAGTCGGGCACGCTCCCTTCGATGGCGTGGCTCGACGAGGTCCGTCGCTACGAAACGCAGGCGCTCGCGAAGCGGAAGTGAAGGCGGGCAACGACGGTCGTTGACCGCCTGGATTCCTGATGTCGCGCAAGGCCTTGATCGTCTGGGGCGGATGGGAAGGGCACGAGCCGAAGAAGTGCGCCGAGCGTTTCGAGCCTTTTCTCCGCGAGCAAGGGTTCGACGTCACCGTCGCGAACACGCTCGATGCCTATCTCGATGGCGCGTTTCTGCGCGCGCTGAGTCTCATTGTGCCGATCTGGACGATGGGGACCATCACGCGAGAACAGGAGAAAGGGTTGCTGGACGCGGTCGCATCGGGAGTCGGGATCGCGGGATGGCACGGCGGAATGGGCGATGCCTTCCGCAACAATCCCACCTACCAGTTCATGGTTGGCGGGCAATGGGTGGCGCACCCCGGGAACATCCTTCGCTACACGGTCCGCATCACCCGTCCCGACGATCCGATCATGCGAGGGCTGCACGATTTCGAGATGGAGTCCGAGCAGTACTACCTCCATGTGGATCCGTCGAACGAAGTGCTGGCGACGACGACCTTCGACGGCGCGCACGCGGCGTGGATCGCGGGCTGCGTGATGCCGGTCGTGTGGAAGCGTCGTTGGGGACAGGGAAAAGTCTTCTACTCCGCGCTCGGCCACGTGGCGAAGGATTTTGACGTTTTCGAGGCGGCTGAGATCGTTCGCCGCGGGATGCTCTGGGCCGCCCGCGCGCCGCCGCGCGCCGAAACGCCAGAGTAAATCCACGGGGGAATCCCGTTTCGAGAGGAACCGTCGCCGCGGCGCAGGCCTTGAAACGAGAGGACTTCGACATCCTTCGGAAGGCCGCGCGATTTCTCGAGTTGGACGAGGTCTGGTCCGCCTCGCGCGGAGGGAGAGAGGCGCGATGTCCGATTTGGCGTAGCGAAGGCCGCAGAGTTCGCCTCACGGAGGTTCAGCCCGGGCTTTTTTCGTGCCACACGGAAAAGCCCGGGGAGATTTCGGGGTCAGCGCGAATTTTGTAGTGGAGCGCGCGAAGGCTGATGCCGAGCAGGCGGGCGGCCTCGGTGCGCCGGCCGCCGCTGCGTTCGAGCGCCGCGCGGATGAGGCGTTTCTCCGTGTTTTCGAGGTTCAGGTCTTCGGAAGAGGGCGTCGGGGCGGCGGCGGCGAAGGCCGTCGCGGAAGATGCGAGACTGAAATCCGCGGAATCGAGCGGCACCCCGGGGCGGGCGAGCAGGACGGCGCGCTCGACGCTGTTCTGGAGCTCGCGCACGTTTCCGGGCCATGGGGCGCGGCGGAGGCGTTCGAGGGTTTCGGGGCGCACCGTCGGCAGCGGTTTGCCGTGGTGCTCGGCGAAATGCCGAAGAAAATGCGCGAGGAGAGGTTCGATGTCCTGCGCGCGGGCGCGGAGCGGAGGCAAACGGAGAGGGATGACGTTGATCCGGTAATAGAGATCCTCCCGAAAGCTGCCTTCACGGATCTGCTGCTCGAGATCGCGGTTGCTGGTGGCGAGGAGGCGGACATCCACGCGCAAGGTGTGATTGCCGCCGACCCTTTCGAACTCGCGCTCTTGAATCACGCGCAGGAGCTTGGACTGCAGGGCGAGAGGCATTTCGGAGATCTCGTCGAGCAGGAGCGTGCCGCCGTTGGCCATCTCGAATCGGCCGCTGCGCCGGGAAAAGGCGCCCGTGAAGGCGCCGCGCTCGTGCCCGAACATCTCGCTCTCGAGGAGGTTCTCGGGAATCGCCGCGCAGTTGAGACGAATGAAGGGTTTGTCCTTGCGGAGGCTGAGGCGATGCAGGGCGCGCGCCACGAGTTCCTTGCCGGTCCCGCTCTCTCCGAGGATCAGCACGGTGGCGTCGGTGGCGGCCACCTGCGCGATCAGTTGTTTCACCGCCTGGAGAGGCGCGCTCTCGCCGAGGAGTTCGCCGGAGATTTCCTGCGCGATTTCGCCGTGGAGATAGGCGTTTTCGTCCGTGAGACGCTGCCAGCGTTCTTGCCGGCGGATCGCCACCTCGAGCTGATCGTTCTGGAAAGGTTTGACGAGATAGTCTGCCGCGCCTTCGCGCATGGCTTCGGTGGCGGACTCGATCGTTCCCTGGCCGGACATCATGATGAAGGGCGGAGGAGATTTTCCGGCCTGCGCCTCGCGGAGAAGCTCTCCGCCCGTTCCATCCGGAAGAAGCACATCGCAGAGCACGAGATCGAAGACGCGTTCGGCCAGCAGGGCGCGCGCCGCCGCGCATGAGGCGGCGCAGACGACGCAAGGAACCTTTTCGGAAAGGAAGTCGCGGAGGAGTTCCAAGACGCCCGGTTCATCGTCCACCACCAGGATTCGCTCGATCCGCATACATGAAAACATGGAACGGAAGAGGAAGAAACTCAAGCGTGGGGCAAGTGGCGTCTTCGAGAGATGCAAAACTTGCATGGGGCGCAAAATTTGCAGAGTCGATCTAGCGAGAGAAAAGAGAGATTTGGCAAAACTCCCTCGGTTTTCCGCTGTTTCGCAAGTTTTTTGGAGAATTCTGAAGAGATATCGCGAAATTTCGTGTTGGCAGGGCACGTGCTCTTTTCGAGGGTATGAAGCGCCATCTGCCCATTGCGAAAAGCGCGGGAGACCGATTCTCGAACGGGCCGAGAAAGATTTTTCTCGCGGGGCGAATCGCGGGCCTCCTGGCATTCGGCATGTTGACGCTTCGCGCAGATCCCGAGATCCAGCGGACGGTCCGTGAGGAGGGCGCGCTGGTTTTCGAGAATGTGGACGCTTCCGACGAAGCGAAGGCGCGAGAGGTGTATGCGGCGGTTCGCGCGCACTTCACGCGGATCACCGGCCGCGAGGTCGGGAAGCTTCCGATTCGTGTGAGGCTTGTGGAGAGCCTCGGTCGCGGTGAGGCGAGCCGTGCCTCGAGCCATGTGCTCGGGGTCACGGTGCACCGCGAAGGGCGCAGCGAAATCCAGATCAGCGCCCTGCAACAGCGGAGCTTCGGCCGCGTATTGGCGCACGAACTTGTGCACGTCTTCTCCCGCGAGGCCTGCGGAGCGGCGGTGAACCGCGTGTTGAGCGAGGGGCTGGCGGATTACATTGCCTCCCTCCTCTATTCGGCGGAAGTGAACCGCGACTTGCGCGCCGCATCCCACGTCAGGACGAAAGATCCGCGTCTGCTGCCTTACGTCCGCGGCTATCATTTCTGCCTCCATCACGCCGAGCGCGAGGGCTTCGGCGAGTTTTACGCCCGCCAGATTGGAAGGCCCGACTTCGGCTTCGGTGATCTCGAGGGCGCGTGGAAACGGCGGGCGTCGCACTGAACCCGCGGAGATGAGAAAAATGGTGGAGGCGAGGGGAGTTGAACCCCTGTCCCTGGGAAAATCGGGAGAAGCGTCTACAGGCTTAACGGGCTGAGAGATTTCGGCGGCGACCTTGGCAGCCCGTCCCCAGCCGCCGCCTCACGTCCACGAGATTGTTTCACCGCAAGGTCGCGGTCGTTCCGCCTCACGGCTAACCTGCTGAGGGCGCGTGAAGAACCAGCAGGTGTCGTCCTTCACACGCTGGCGGGCTTAGGCCGCCAGAGCCAACTGTTCGTTAGCTTCTGTTGTTTCCCTCGTTTGATGACGGGGCCAACGAGGATCCCCGGCCTGCAGCTCCAACCTCATCTCTCAGGTCGATGCCGGTCGCCCCCATCGCTCTGACGAGCGTCAAAACCTTCTCTTTGCCGCGGGAAAAATGCAAGAGGAAAGGCGAAGAATTCTCCGGACAAGGCGCGCCCCAAATCCACGGATCAGCTCGATTTTCAGAGAGCAACCCTCATCATTATCCATGGAGGATCGGAGAGGTGGGTCGTGTCGAGATTCCAGGCTCCCCACACGAAGGGTGTGACGGCTCGGCCGGCGGCCTCGCCCTCCCTTTCCCTCGTCCATGCTTGAGGAAAATCCGCTTGGTCGCGAAGCGAGGGAGGGCGCCGCCGCTGGCGGCGCCGCGGCCGCGGCTTGAGCCCAAAATGTTGCGAGGGTGTCGCATATTCCTCGACTGAGGATGGACTCCTCCACGCCTTCCGCGGGGATTTGGGGCGCGCCATCAGGCCTTGCCCTTTTCTTTCAGGGACGCCTCGCGGCGTCCGCCTCCTTGAGGAGCTCGTCGTAAACGGCGAGGAGGCGCGAGGCTTCGCGTTCCCAGTTGAAACGCGTCTCTGCGAAGAGGCGCCCGCGACGCCCCATCTCTTCCGCGCGCTGCGGATCGTTCCTGAGTTCGAGGAGGCGGCGGCCCAGGGCGACGGCATCGCCCTCGCAGAAAAGCCCGAGGCCCTGCTCGTCGAGGATGCGCGCGACATCGCCGACCCGGTTCATGACGACCGGCAGGCCCGCGGCGAGGTAATCGCCCACCTTGCCCGGAAATCGCGCGCGATTGGCGACATGATCGCGGAGCGGCATGAGCGCGACGTTCGCGGCGCAGAGCCAGCGGTTGAGGTCTTCGCGGGAGACGGTGCCCGGCGCGATGACGTGGAACGGAAAACGCGCGGGATCGAGGCCATGCCGGGCGCCGGTGAGGATCAATCCGAGGTCTTCGCGCGCGCGCGGGCCGACTTCTTCGGCGAGTGCGCGCATCGCCTCGAGGACCAGGTCGAGGTCGTAGAGCACGAAGCCCGAAAAAACGGCATAAAACGCCCGCGGGGCGAGTCCGAGTGTGTTCCGGCATTCGCGCCGGTCCAGGAGACGCAGGGCGACGGGATCGGAGGGATTGGGGATCACCGTGATCTTTTCCCGGGGATACCCGAGGCCGACCGCGCGCTCCTCGAGCGGACGGCTGACGCAGGTGAGGCGGTCCGCGTACGGCTTGAAATGTTCTTCGTACCAGGTCTCGACCGGTTCGAAGGCCATGTTCAGCCACTGCGGTTTACGGAGGCGGATCGCGCCGCCGCGTCCCCACCAATCGCCCCAGTCCATCACGAGCGGACAACCGAGGCGATCCTTCAGGCGCAGCGCGGGATGCGCCACGGTCGGGCGCGTATCGAAGGCGTGCACGAGAAAATCCTCCCGGGCGCGTTCCCCGTATTCGCGTTCGACCCATCGGTTGCGGCGGAGGACATTCACGGGATCCCAACCCGTGCGGAGCGGTCCCGCGAGGAGATCGGGCGATTCGACGACGCGCACCCCTTCGATCACGTTCTCCTTCCATCGCGCGCGATCGCGCGCGGAATTGGTGAGGATCGTCACGCGATGCCCGCGCGCGGCGAGCGGTTTGCCGAGATGGAAACAGCGGTGGAAGGCGCTGCGCCAGACGACGTTGTGGTTGAGGAAAAGGAGTTCCATGGAAGATGGACGGCCGCGGCCGAAAGCGAAGAGGAACGCGGGCGCGCTTCTGCCCTAAACGACGGAGAACCGGATAGCGGCGGGGGCATCGCCTTCCGCGCGGACGCCGCGCCGGGGATTGGCGGCGAGGTGTTCGAGCACCTGGAACACGGTTTCGGGCGGCGCGCCGAGCGCCGCGGCGAGTTCTTCGGCGCCGGCGGGACGTCCCGCGCGCCGGCGCAACTCGGCGATCGCGCGACGCTGGAGATCGAGGACGGCGTCGGCGGCGAGTTTGCCCGCCTGCACGCCCGGTTGATGATAGGCGTTGATGCCCACGAGAGAGGCGTAGTAGCCGACGGCCCGTTCGAAGAGGGCGAGGGTCGCGCCGAGGCTCCTGGCGGAAACGTCGGGCAGGGTGAGCGTCATCGAAGGACGCTTCTTCTCCGCGAGCGCGCTCCGGGTGCCGAGGAGGAAGCCGTGGAGATAGTCGCCGGAGGTGATGCCCGGCTCGACCTCGAACTCTTCGCCCTCGCGGTCGCGCAGGACGCGCACGAAGGTGACGAAGAAGTTGTCCACGCCTTCGCGGAGTTGTTGGACGTAGGCGTGCTGATCGGTGGAACCTTTGTTGCCGTACACGGCGATCCCCTGGTTGACCCGGCGGCCGCGGAGGTCGCGCTCCTTGCCGAGGGATTCCATGACGAGCTGCTGGAGGTATCGGCTCAGGAGCAGGAGGCGGTCTTTGTAGGGCAGGATCACCATGTCCCGCTCTCCCCGTCCGCGGGTGGCATGGAGCCACATCAGGGCGAGCAGGGCCGCCGGGTTGCGCCGCGGCTGCGGAAGGCGCGTCGCTTCGTCCATGCGCCGCGCGCCGTCGAGGAGTCCCTCCACATCCAATCCCTGGAGCGCCGCGGGGAGCAGGCCGACGGCGGACATCTGGCTGGTGCGTCCGCCGACCCAGTCCCACATCGGGAACGCGGCGAGCCAACCTTCGGCGGCGGCGAGCTTCGCGAGCTCGCTTCCCCGGCCGGTCACGACGACGGCGTGTTTCGCGAAAGGGAGGCCCCGTTTTTCCAGAGCGCGACGGGCTTCCAACATCCCGTTGCGCGTTTCCTTGGTGCCGCCGGATTTGGAGATCACGACGACGAGCGTGGCGCGCAGGCGATCCCCGATTTCGGCGAGGACGGCGTCCATCCCCTCCGGATCCGTATTATCGAAAAACCAGGGGCGCAAGCGGTCGCGGGCGACGTCGCCGAGCGCGCTCGCGGCGAGCTGCGGGCCGAGCGCCGA
>JABWAM010000404.1 GCA_013360985.1 Verrucomicrobiia bacterium
AAACGATTCGCGCTTGCCCGATGTCGCGCGATGCGACATTTTTCCTATCGTTGTCGCGATGCGGCGGCAGCGCGTTCGTTATGAGCAGCATCCAGCTTCCCGAGGCTTTCGTCAGCAAGTATCCGCACAAGTTCGCCAAGGGCGGCAAGGCGCGATATCTCCGCGGCAAACGGATCCTGCCGAAGCCGATCACGGGAAGAGAGGCGATTCCCGATCTCATTGACCGCGCGTTCCTCGCTTACAACGGGGCGCGCTTGCACGAGGCCTGCCATCTGTTCACGAATCGGATGCTCGCCGATCAGGAAACCACGATCGGGATGAGCCTCGCGGGCGCGCTCACCCCCGCGGGGCTGGGCGCTTCGTCGCTGATCCCCTTGGTGAAGGCGGGGTTCGTGGACTGGATCGTGGCCACCGGCGCGAACCTCTACCACGACCTGCATCACGCGATGAACCTCCCCCTCTGGAAAGGGACGCCCCATCTCCGCGACGTCGCGCTCCGCAAATACGGCGTGGTGCGCATCTACGACATCCTCCTTGATCACACCGACGTCCTGATGCGCACCGACGAAGTGCTTCATCGCGTGCTTCTCCAGCCGGAATTCCAGAAGGAGATGGGGACCGCGGAGCTGCACTATTTGCTCGGAAAATACTGCGCCGAATTCGAGCGGCAAACAGGGCTCAAGGACGCCTCGCTCCTCGCGGCCGCCTATCGCGCCGGCGTGCCCTGCTTCACCTCTTCGCCCGGCGACTCGAGCATCGGGGCAAGCATCGCGGAAGTCGAACTGAAGGACAGCCGCCTCCGAATCAACCCGAGCATCGACGTAAACGAGAGCACGGCGATCGTGTTCGACGCGCAGCGGCGCGGCAAGAAAACGGGGGCGCTCATGATGGGCGGCGGCTCGCCGAAAAACTTCCTGCTCCAAACCGAACCCCAAATCCAAGAGGTGCTGCGGATCAAGGACGCGGGGCACGACTTCTTCATCCAGTTCACCGACGCGCGTCCCGACACAGGCGGCCTCTCCGGAGCGACGCCCGCCGAAGCGGTGAGCTGGGGCAAGGTGGATCCGCTCAAGCTGCCCGACGCGGTGGTTTGCTACGGCGATTCGACGGTCTATCTGCCGCTGTTGACGCACTACGCGATGGCCCGGCGCAAACCGCGCAAACTCAAGCGCCTCTACGACCGCCGCGATCAACATCTCGCCCTCGTTCGCGCGACCTACCTTAAGAACGGATCGTAATTCGCTTTCCGCGCCTCGGGCCGCTACCTTCGCCTCCGCGCCCCAACGACCCCGTAGCTCAAATGGAGAGAGCAGCGGTTTCCTAAACCGTCGATCCCGGTTCGATTCCGGGCGGGGTCGCCAACTCGACGGCTTCGAGATCGCCCCGTTCCTTCGCGCGCCTCGCGCCGCGCGCGGGGCCGTCGGCCCTCGTCTCGTCGGACGCTTCGCGCGCAACGGCCCAAATCCACGGATAAGCTCCATTTTCAGAGAGATCCTTTCATCATCATCCATCGAGGATCGGAGGGGTGGGGCGTGTCGAGATTCCTGACTCCCCAC
>JABWAM010000405.1 GCA_013360985.1 Verrucomicrobiia bacterium
GATGTCGGCGGCGAGGGAGCGTTCCGGCGCGAGCTCGGGCGCGCGGAGCCAGTAGTGGCCGACCCGCCGTTGCTCGTCCGGGTTGGCGATCGCGCCGCGTTCGAGCCGGCGCATGGCGGCAAAGGCCCGGCGCATGGCCGTCGCTTTTGCGGCGAAGAACCCTTGCGGACAGTTCATCCGGCTGACATCGAGCGAGATTCCGAGCGAAGGAACGACGCAACGGCCTTCGAGGAAGCGTTTCCAATCGGAACGAAACGAGGAGGTGGAGGACATGGGAAAAGCGAACGCGCGCCGCGCGGCGCTCGATTACGAGGCGTCGAGGAGATGGCTGAAGAGGCCGTCGCGCAGCTTCGGCTCGAACCAGGTGCTTTTCGGCGGCATGACCTCGCCGCGGTCGGCAACGGCCAGGAGGTCTGCGACGGAGGTGGGATGCATCGAGAAAGCGATCCCCTCCGGGTGTCGGTCCGCGAGCCTTTCGAGTTCGCGCGGGCCGCGGATGCCGCCGATGAAACGGATGCGCTCCGAGGTGCGGGGGTCCGCGATTCCCAGGATCGGGGCGAGGAGATGCGTCTGGAGAAGGGCGGCATCGAGCTGTTCCAGCGGCGTTCCAGCCCGCGCGAGGAGATCGCGTTTCCAACGGAGGATTCGCCAGCGTTTCCCGCAGAGGAAGGCGATCGCATGCTTCTTCGATGGCGTCGCGGAAGCGTCCGCTTGCACTTCGGCGACGGCGCGGAGGCGATCGAGGAAGGTTTCTTCGGAAAGTCCGGCGCGATCCATGACGAAGCGGTTGTAGGGAAGGATCCGGGTCGCGTCCGCGGGGAAGATCACCGCGAGAAACCCCGCCGCGGCGGAGCGATCGGGAAACTTTTTCCAGAGGCGCACGGCGGCGGCGGTGCGATGGTGTCCGTCCGCGATGTAGAGCGCGGGAAGCGCGCGAAAGGCCTCCTGAATGGCGCGGATGCGTTCGGGATCGGCGATCGTCCACGTGCTGTGGCGCACGCCGTCGTCCGCGACGAAATCCACCTCGGGAGGGACGGAAGAACCTTCGGTCAGGGCGCGGCGCAGAACGGGAGAGGCTTCGAAGAGGAGGAAGGCCGGGCCGGTCTGTGCGCCGAGGGTTTCGATATGGCGCGCACGGTCGTCCTCCTTGTCGGGGCGGGTGAACTCGTGGCGTTTGACGACGCCCGCCTCGACCTCCGCGCAGCTCGCAAGGGCGACGAAGCCGGTTTGCGCGTGCCCGTCGGCCTCTTGGCGATAGAGATGAAAGACGGGCTGCGGATCGCGGAGCAGGCATCCTTCATTTTGGAGGCGGCGGAGGTTTTTGGCGCCGCGCGCGTAGACGCGAGGATCTTCGGGGCGGATGGCCGGTGGGAATTCGATCTCTGGTTTGGAAACGCGAAGGAAACTGAAGGGCCGATGGGCCGCGAGCGCGCGCGCCTCCTCCGAGGAGAGCACGTCGTAGGGAGGCGCGGCGATGTCGGCGGCCCGGCTCGGGAGCGCGCGGAGCGCGCGAAACGGCTGGACGACGGCCATGGGC
>JABWAM010000082.1 GCA_013360985.1 Verrucomicrobiia bacterium
CAAGCTTCCCAACCGCGCCGCTCCACGGCCACCTCCGGAGGTGGCCGTGGAGCACCTTCATCCCCGCTTGGTTCACGATCTTCAGCTTCCCCAAGGGGGGGGCACGAGGGACCTGCCGGTTCCCATGAGCGCGGCCTTTTCCATTTGAAATCTCCGCCTGGCTTCTCCGAGAATCCCCTTTTGCGATGACGACCACCTCTCTCGATTTTGCCGAGCCCGCGGCGCGCGATCCCGCTGCTGGCGCTCCCGGGGAACGGATGATCGTCAACATGGGCCCCTCCCACCCCAGCACGCACGGGGTGCTGCGTCTCGTGATCGAACTGGACGGCGAGATCGTCACGAAGGCCGAGCCGGAAATCGGTTACCTCCATCGCGGCGACGAGAAGATCGCCGAGAACATGACGTGGACGCAGTTCATCCCGTACACCGACCGCCTCGATTACATCGCCCCGCTCGCGAACAATGTCGCCTACGCGCTCGCCGTCGAAAAACTCCTCGGCGTGCAGGAACTCCTTCCCCGCCGCTGCCGATATATCCGCGTGATGTGCTGCGAGCTCGCGCGGATCTCCTCGCACCTGCTCGGCGTCGGCTGTCTGGCCATGGACGTCGGCGCGATGACGGTCTTTCTCTACACCTTCACGGAGCGCGAGCGAATCTACAATCTTTGCGAGGCGCTGACCGGCGCGCGATTCACCACGACCTACACGCGCATCGGCGGCCTCGCGCGCGACCTGCCCGACGGCTGGCTCGCGCAAGTCGCCGACTTTATCCCGCGCTGCTGGAAGACCCTCGACGAGATTGAAAAACTCATCTCGCGCAACCGCATCTTCGTGGATCGCACGAAGGACATCGGCGTCCTCAAGCCCGAAGTCGCGTCCGATTTCGGCGTCACGGGCCCCAACCTCCGCGCTTCCGGCGTGGATTTCGATCTCCGCCGCAAGCATCCCTATCTCGTCTATCCCGAACTCGATTTCGAAGTCGTCGTCGGTTCCCGAGGCGATTGTTACGACCGCTACCTGGTCCGCATCGAAGAGATGCGCCAGAGCCTCCGCATCCTCAAGCAATGCGTCGCCGACATGCCCGACGGCCCCGTGAACCTCGACGATCCGAAGATCGTCCTCCCGCGCAAGGAGAAGGTGCTCACGAAAATGGAGGAGTTGATCCATCAGTTCCTGCTCGTCACCCAAGGGGTCAACGCCCCCGCCGGCGAGATCTATTTCGAAGCCGAAAATCCCAAAGGCCAGCTCGGGTTCTATCTCAACAGCCGCGGGGGCGGAACGCCGCATCGCCTCAAGATCCGCGGCCCCTCCTTCGCCAACCTCTCCGTCCTGCCCGCCCTCCTCCCCGGCCACATGGTCAGCGACATCCCCGCCATTCTCGGCAGCCTCGATTTCGTCATGGGCGAGTGCGACCGATAGCCTGAGAGCGTGTCCGGAGTGTCTTGCTCTATGTCGCTGCGGGTTTGCAAGCAAAGGGAGGAGCAACGAGCAACCGATGCGCGGACGGATCCGTTGGGCATGGATCCTTGACGTTCCCCTGCGGCTCTCCGCCATGGCGGTTTCGGGCCGGTGAGAGGCTTGGTCCGGGCGCGCCAAAAACTGACGGTGCGCGGATTCGAGGAGCGGCAGATCACCTCCGATTTTACGGTGTGGCGCGCAAACCTTGCTCTCGAAGGGCAGGGAGACTCGTCGCGAAAGATGCCCCGAGCGGTCGTCTCCAGGACAAGCGAATTCTTGGGCCTCCCCTTCCGAGGCCTGGCGAATCTCGCCGCCAGACTCCAATGCTGAGAGCATATCCGGAAACGAGGATGATGCGCGACGGAGATTGACGCCGCGCGATCGCCCGCCGCATCCTGCATCCGATGCGCGCGCGCTTGCGGATCGTCGCCCTGTTGATCATGCTGGTCCGCGTTGGCGCCAGCGCCGGGGAAACGGGCCTGCTCTTCCGTTGTCTCCGTGAGACGCCCGCATACGATCCGCGGGACCCCATGCGCGTCATCGGTTCGTTTGCGGCGGGGACCGAGCTGCGCCTGGAGCCTTGCTCCGGCGATGCCGCGCGGCGTCTCGCCGTTTATCGCGATCCTTCGGGAAAAGAAATTCGCGCGCTTTGCCGGGCGCGCGACCTTGGTCTGGAGGAATCCGCGCCGCCCCCGCTGGACCGCGAAACGCCCGCGCCCGCGACCAACGCCCTCGCGGCGGTCAACGCCCGCATCTTCGACGAAGGGCTGTTGTTCGAGCAGGAGGCCGACAAGCTCGCCCGCGCGCTCGATCTTCCTCTCGAAACGACCACGCGCGACCTGACGATCTACCGCTCCTATGCGCCCCAGCGGATCGAGATCTTTGGGCAGCGCCCCTCGATGGCGGCGATCTATGGAAATCCCGCGAAGGTCGCGGAGATCCACCTGATGTTCCTCAACGACGGCGATTACTTCGGCCTCGAGCGCGGCGCGGGCGGGATGCCGGGCGCCCGTCCAACCGCCGAATCCCAACGCGAAGAGCGCGTGTTTCGCGAGGCGCTCCGCGCCCAGGAGGAGGTTTTTCAAAAAGGTCTCGCGCGGATCCTCGGCCGACCCGCCGACGCCACGATGGGCATGGGGAAAGCCCGCGAGCGCGTCAGCCGCTGGGATGCGGAGGGCGCGGCTCTCCTTCTCAGCGTCCAGGACCATCGTTATCTCGCCGTGCGCGTTTGGCCCAAGGCGCTGGCCGACAACCGCGGGCTGCTCCCCGGGCTGACCGACGAGAAGCTGCGCGCGCGATGCCTTGCCAACGTCGAGACCCGCCCGAACGGCGATGTCGTCATTGGAGAAATTCCGATGATCAATCAGGGGCCGAAGGGCTACTGCGTGCCGGCGACCTATGAACGCGTGTTGCGTTACCTGGGGATGACGGTGGACATGTACTCGCTGGCGCTCATCGGCGGCACGCGGAAGGGGGGCGGCACTCGCCTCGATCTGATCAACGACGCGATTCACGGGATCGTTCAGCGCACGGGACGCCAGGTCCGCGGGGGGCTCAAGCTTCAGACGAGCGATCTCAAACGCTGGATCGGCGCCGGCATCCCGCTGCTCTGGTCGGTTTTCGTGGATCCCGAAATCGAACAGTCCAGCGACGCCCTTACCGCCGAACGCCAGGGGGTCACCCTCGAAGACTGGAAACCGCGCCTCGCGAAATATCCGGCGCCGCGCAACCTCAAGCCCGATCCCGCAGCGGCGCATGTGCGGCTCATCATCGGTTTCAACGAGGCCACGCAGGAGATCGCCTACTCGGATTCGTGGGGCGACGCCGCGCGGGAGCGTTGGATGACCCTCGCGATGGCGCGCGCCATCACCCAACCGAACGGCCTCAGCGCGGTCAGTTGGTAAGCGGAAAATCCTCCGCGCCGCGAGAGTTTCCCGCGCCGCGTTCCCTGCCGCGGATCGCGCGAGAAAAACTACCGCTCGGTAAGCGCCGGTTTGACACGCCTGCGGAAGGTCGCGAAAGTGGCGCGATGCGTCATTCGCCGGCCCTTTGCCTCGCCCTCGCCGCCTTCGCGGCGGCCTTGGGCGCCGCCGAGCCGCCGGCCGCAGTTCCGCCTCGGCCGGGCCCTTACGACCTGCTGACCTGCTACGAGCTCGCCGTGCTGCGCAGCGAGACGCTCGGGATGAAGGAGGAGGAGGTGCGCGTCGCCGAGGCGCGCTACTGGCAGGCCGTCGGCGGCATCCTCCCCCAGGTGCGCTCGATCACTTCGGAGGATCTCCAGAACGCGCCGGGCGCCCAGGCGTCCGGCGAAACGTCTCAGGGATCGAGCTTTGGAAAAGACCGTTTCTCGACGCGCCTCCGCGCCACCCAGCCGCTTTTCCAAGGGTTTCGGGAGTTCAACGCCGCCGCCGCCGCGCGGGCGAATACGGAATCGCTGCGTCAGAGCGCGCGCCGCTTTCGCCAGACGCTCTATCGCGAGGTCGCCGGCGTCTTTTACCAGACGAGGTCCCACGAGGGAGACCTCCGGATTCTTGGGGACATCGAAGCCGCGCTCCGCGAGCGGATCGAGGAACTCGATAAGCGCGTGCGCCTGGGTAAATCGCGTTCGAGCGAACTGCTGACGGCGCGCACCGATCTCGCGAACGTCGGCGTGCTCATCGAGCAGGCGCGCGGCCTGCTCGGGGCGTCGCGGGAGCTGTTGGCGTTCCTCACCGGCCTGCGGGCCGACGCGCTGACGTTGAAGGAGACCCAGCAACTCCCCGGCCCGGTCGCGCTCGAGGACTACCTTCGGCATACAGGGGAACGCTCGGACATCCTCGCCGCGATCTCGGCGGAACGCGCCGCGGCGCGCCAGCTCTCCGCCGCCAAAGGCGAGTTCTGGCCGGCGATTTCTGTGACGGGTGATTACTACCTCAACCAGCATCCGGACCGCGCGCGGAAGTGGGAGATTTCCCTGACGTGCGAGCTGCCGATTTTCGATGGAGGAATCCTCGCCGCGAAGGTGAGCGAGCAAAAGGCGCGCCTGCGCGCGAGCACGCTGAATCTCGACCAGATCCGGCGCGACGCCGAGCGCGAGGTGCGCACCGCCTACAACGACTTCATCTCCTCGTTGGCGCGCTGGCTCCGTCTCGAGGAGACCTGCCGCATCGCCGCGCAGGCCTGGGAAATGCAGAAGAAAGACTATCGCCAAGGAGTCAGCAGCAACCTCGACGTGCTCAACGCCCTGCGCCAGATGCACGAGGCGCGCCGCAACCGCCACGACGCGGAGATGGCGATGCGCGCCAACCTCGTGCGCCTCCACGTGGCCGCCGGCGATCCCGCGCCCTCCGCGAAGCCATGACGCTCTCCGACCTCTCCATCCGCCGCCCCGTCTTCGCCTGGATGATCATGTTCGGCCTGATCGTCTTCGGGGCGATCAGCCTAGGCCGCCTCGGCGTCAGCGAAAAGCCGGACGTGGATTTTCCGGTGCTGACCATCACCGCGAATTGGCCGGGCGCCGCGCCGGAGGTGATGGAGGCCGAGATCACCGACCGCATCGAGCAAGCGGTGATCTCCATCCAGGGCATCCGCGACATCCTCTCGACGATGCGGCAGGGGACGACGCAAGTCACCCTCGAGTTCGAACTCACGCGCGATATCGACGCCGCGCTGCAGGAGGTGCAGGCCAACATCAGCCGCATCCGCCTCCCGAAAGACGTGGATCCGCCGACCATCCGCAAGTCCAATCCGGACGATCAGCCGATCATGTGGCTCGGCGTCTCCGGGAAACGCCCGCTGCACGACCTCATCGTCTACATCGATCTCCACCTGCGCGACCAATTCCAGGTCTTGCCGGGCGTCGGCGAGGTGCTGCTGAGCGGCTTCGCGGATCGCAACCTGCGCCTCTGGGTGGATAACGAAAAACTCAAGCGCTACGAGCTGACCATCCTCGATCTCCAAAAAGCGATCGAACTCAACCATACGGAAATCGCGGCGGGCTACATGGAGAACACCCGCGCGGAGCTCAATGTCCGCATGATGGGCGAAGGCCTGACGCCGGAGGAGGTGGGCAACATCCTCATCACCCAGCGCGGCGGGCAGCCGATCTACAACACGACGATCCGCGTCCGGGACGTGGCGCGCGTGGAGGATTCCCTCGACGACATCCGCCGCATCTCGCGCGTCAACGGGATTCCCGGCGTCGGCCTCGGCATCAAGAAACAGCGCGGCGCCAACGCCGTCGAGGTCGCCCGCGGCGTGCGCGCCCGGCTCGAGGAGATCCGCCGCGTCCTTCCGAAGGACATCGAGGTGAGCGTCCGCTTCGACACCACGAAGTTCATCGAGGATTCGGTGCGGGAAACGGAATTCACGCTCCTCCTCTCGGCGATCATCACGGGGCTCGTCTGCTGGATCTTCCTCGGCTCGTGGCGGACCACCTTCAACGTAGTGCTCTCGATCCCCACCTCGATCGTCGGGACGTTCATGATCCTCTACTTCATGGGCTTCACGCTCAACTTTTTCACGCTGCTCGGCCTCGCCTTGGCGGTCGGGATCGTGGTGGACGACGCGATCATGGTCCTCGAGAACATCGTGCGGCACCAGCAACTCGGCAAAGGGCGCGTCGCCGCCGCCGGCGACGGCGCGCGGGAGATTACCTTCGCCGCCATCGCCGCCTCGATCGCCGTCGTCGCCATCTTTCTCCCCGTCGCGTTCATGAAGGGGATCATCGGCAAGTTTTTCTTTCAGTTCGGTGTGACCATCTCCGGCGCCGTGATGCTTTCCCTGCTCGAGGCGGTCACCCTGATGCCGATGCGCTGCTCCCAATTCCTCGGCGACCCGAAGCAAAGCGGCGCGCTCGTGGGTTTCGTGGATCGCCGTTTTCACGCGATCGCGCGGATTTACCGTTCGACGCTCGAGTTCTGCCTCGACCGCCGCTGGAGCGTCCTCCTCGCGAGCTTCGCCCTCTTCTTCGCCTCCCTTTATCTCGGGCGTTTCCTGCGCAAGGAGTTCATTCCTCCCCAGGATATGGACGCCTTCCTCATCAGCTTCCAGACGCCGGTCGGCTCCTCCCTCCAATACACGAGCGATCGCATCAAGGAGGCCGAAGAAATCCTCAAACGGCGTCCCGAGCTCGAGGGGTACTTCGCCGCGATCGGAGGGTTTGCGGGCGGCGAATCCAACCGCGGAGTCATCTTCGTCTCCTTGTATCCGAAGTCGAAACGCAAGGCGGGACAGTTCGAGATCATGAACTGGTGTCGCAAGGAGATGTCGAAAATCCCCACCTTGCGCGTCTTTCCGCAAGACCTCTCGATGCGCGGGTTCACCGCCCAGCGCGGGTTCCCCGTCGAGTTCAACGTCCGCGGCGGCGACTATCAGGTCCTCAAGGAAAAGGTCGGCGTCATCCTCAAGCGGCTCGGCGAGACCGGCCTGATGACCGACCTCGACACCGACTACCGCGAGGGAATGCCTGAGGTGCGCATCTGGCCCGACCGCGCGCGCGCCGCCGCGAGCAGCGTGAGCATGGAGACCCTCGGCAACACGGTGAACGCCGCGATCGGCGGCGTCCGCCAGGGCAACTTCACGAGCGACGGCCGCCGCTACGATGTCCGCCTCCGCCTCGACGCCGACGAACGCATCAAGGCCGAGGACATCCACGCGCTCCAGGTGCGCACCGCCTACGGCGAGCTCCTCCCGATCACCGAGGTCACGCGCGTCGAGACCGTGAAAACCCTCCAGACGATCACCCGCCGCATGCGGGAGCGGTCGATCTCCGTCTTCGCCAACGTGGCGCCCGGCAAATCTCAAAGCGACGCCCTGGCCGCCGCCGAGCGCGTTGCGCGCGAAGTCCTGCCGGAGGGCTACCGCTTCTTCCTCTCGGGGAGCGCGCAGACCTTCAAGGAATCGTTCGACAGCCTCATCTTCGCGCTGGTCCTCGGCGTGGTGGTCGCCTACATGGTGCTCGCCTCGCAGTTCAACAGCTTCCTGCACCCTTTCATCGTCCTGTTGGCGCTTCCCTTCAGCGTCACCGGCGCGTTCGTCGCCCTGCTGCTCGCCAACCAATCGCTCAATCTCTACAGCATGATCGGCATGGTGCTCCTCATGGGCATCGTCAAAAAGAATTCCATTCTCCTCGTGGAGTTCACCAACAAGAAACGCCACGAAGACGGAATGCCGCTGCGCGAGGCGATCCTCACCGCCGCTCCCATCCGCCTCCGCCCGATCTTGATGACCTCCTTTGCCACGATCGCGGCAGCCGTTCCCCCCGCGCTGGCGTTCGGCCCGGGCGCCGAAAGCCGCATCCCGATGGCGATCGCCGTGATCGGCGGCGTGCTGGTCTCTACCTTTCTGACGCTGATCGTCGTTCCCTGCGCCTACAGCCTGCTCGCCCGGTTCGAACGCAAACCCGCCGTGCGCGGAGGAAACGAACCGCGCGCGGAGGGCGCGAAGTCCGCTTGACCGACGGCGGTTTCAGGGCGACAAGTTGACGGCAATCCTCTCAAGCCTATGAAAATCCCTTCGCTCCTTCTCTCCGCGGCCGCCTTGGTTTTCGCGGCCTCCGTCCGCGCCGGCGACGTCTATCGCGTGGATCCCGCGCACTCGACGATCGGTTTCGCCGTGGATCACCTCGTGATCAGCAAGGTCCACGGGCAGTTCAAGACCTACGAGGCCTCGATCACCCTCGACCCCGCCCGCGGCAACGCGCCGGTCGGCGCGCGCGCCGTGATCCAGACCGCCAGCGTGAACACCGGCGTGGATGCGCGCGACAAACACCTCCGCAACGCCGACTTCTTCGATGCCGGAAAGTTTCCCGAAATTCGGTTCGAGTGCGCGGAGGTCGTTCGGGAAGGCGACCAATACGTTGCCGTCGGAAACTTCACGCTGCATGGCGTCACCCAGAAGATTCGTCTCCCGTTCACTCTCAAAGGTCCGATCAAGGACCCGTGGGGCAAGTCGCGCATCGCCGCGGAGGCGCGTCTCACCATCAACCGGCGGGATTATGGGCTGACGTATAGCCAGGCGCTCGAAACCGGCGGACTGGTCGTCGGCAACGAAATCCTTCTCGAAATCAACGTCGAGGCGATCAAGGAAGAGGCGGCGAAGTAGGGCGTTCAATCACCCGCGGACGCTGTTCCCGTCAAACGCCCTACGTTTCCCGGCGGGGTCCGCCCATGCCCGAGGCCGCCCCCTCATCCTCGACCGCGGAGGAAGCCGCCGCCGAGGAGGCGCGCTTCCGCGAGAGGGCCCGCGCCGCGGCTGGCGGCGAGCACGATGCCGTTTACGATCATCGGCGCCGCCACGATGCAGAAGATCTGCCGCCAACCGCGCTCGACCAGCACGAGAATGCCCGCGGCGACGGCGCCCGTGCCCAGAAACATGCCGAGCGAGTTCGCGTCGTCGATGCCCGGTCCTCCCACGCCGTTCAACCGCCCGCCGACGAAGTTGTCCGCCATCAGCGCAAGGATGCCGAGATACATGCAGCCTGCCACGTGGACCAGCAGGATGTCGCGCAGCCGTGCAGGCGTCTCGGCAAGGCGATAGATCAGGTAGAACGCGACCAGGTACTTCGTGAACTGCACCGCAGCCTCGCGATGCGTCTCGGCGTCGAGCGCCCACAGCGACTGGACCCAGAACCAGGCGACGAAGACGATCAGCAGCGCACCCGGTACCGACGCATACCACGCGGCCCGCCCTTGATGCAGCCGGCTGCGGTGGATGAAGATGGCCAGCAGCGTCACGCCCGCCGAAAGAAACGCCCACCGCAGGTCCGGCAGGTTCTGCGCCCACCAGC